>CAZMFK010000044.1:8329-9218 GCA_964565545.1 uncultured Caldisericota bacterium
CTTCGCCAGTTTTAAGGTTAAATATGATGTGATCAGCCGTAAGGTAGTCCCAAATACAAGCATGTTCACCATCTACTGCCCAATAATAAGGGTAATAATCTTCTGTGGAAAAAGTCAGCCTGGTGGTCATGTAGCGGATACGATTAAGGTTTTCAAATTGAATGCGTTGTATTTCAAGACCCCGATTATCAATAAGAGCATAAATAGTCTTATTGCCAGCATACTGGATATCCATTATTGATGCATAACTGGAGTCCAAACGGACTGGAATATCCTTTATCAGCTTTTGTTCATGAATCTGGTACAGCTTTATACTGGTGGTATCTCCCGGACTTCGTTGCGTGACCAATGCATGTTCAGTATCAACCATCCATACTCTTGATGAAAATAAGCTAAACTTTGGATTATTCTTTGTCCAAGCTTTATTATCGCTTAGGTTATTTTTATCCATTGAAAAATCTTGTTTTAACTGAGCAATACCACTATCCATTGTTGTTAAATCATAGATTAGCGCATAATTCCCTTGGGGAAGTTGAAGGATCTGTTCAGCACATATATCGCTTGAAGTAGAAAATCGATAAGAATCAGCCTGTATTCCTTCAGAAGAAATGGTTACTTCATAAATTTGGCTTGGAATAAGGGTTTGGATGTAGTATTTGTTTTGTTTTTGTGTCATCGTGCTTACAAATACAAAGTCAGGAAATTCGTAAAATTTAATTCTTCCAGTAGATAAGGAAATCGTATGCATATTACCGAAAAGGCTGACAGTAGTCAATAAATCCCCATTTATTGTAAAATCGTAGGGTAGGTCAGGGATACGATATTGATTAACTACCTGTTCGGTATTCAGATCAATAACAGTTATGCCAAAAAAAGGACTAAGCAGATA
>CAZMFK010000045.1:0-8998 GCA_964565545.1 uncultured Caldisericota bacterium
CTTTCATCTGTTGAAGGTCGCTCATTCGTTTTTTGAGGTGTTCGGCCTGACTATTTAATTCTTGGTATTGCAGCTTAATTTCATCCACCACTGTTGATGGGGCATGAGTGATAAAATCAGCATTCTGAAGCTTTATGCCAAGTTTTTCCAATTCTTTTTGAAGCTTATCCAGTTTTTTTTGTTTCATTTGAAGATCTTTGCCAATATCTACTAAGCCTTCCAAAGGCATCCATATCTCCAAATCTGAAAACACCAGCGATGAAACTGCTTGAATTTGAGGCATGACATCCGTAGTAAAGCTTTCAATTTTAGCTAATTCCTGGATGTCAGATCTAAACTCGTCCATGAGTTGTTTTTTTAAGGGGTCAGAAGTTCGTGCATAAACTTTAATACCTTTTGGAGCTGCAAGGTTGAATTCACTTTTTAGGTGGCGTATGCTTTTAATTACTGATTGAATGAAGTTAATATGATCAATTGATCCGGAAACGTGCTCTGAATCAAGAGTAAAAGGATCAGGCAAGGAAGCTTTCATTATGCTGCCATGGGTTTGAGGCATCAATTGCCATAATTTTTCAGTTATGAAAGGAATCATAGGATGAAGCAGTAAAAGGGTATTTTGAAGAACATGGTATAATACAGGCGCATTAAGAGAAAATTTGGAAACTTCAATGTACCAGTCACAAAAATCGTCCCAAAAGAAAGAATAGAGACTTGAGCATGCTTCATTAAACCTGAAGGATTCCAAATGATTGCAAACATCGTCTCTAAGGTTGTTCCAGCGGGAAAGGATCCAGCGGTCCCAGTCATTATAATTGGTCCTATCTAAAGAAAGCTTTTGTTGATGAATTTTTTCAAACACAAAGCGAGAAGCATTCCAGATCTTATTGATAAAATTTCGATTGGAGGCGATTTTAATGGGATCTACACAGATATCCTGTCCATGGACTGTGCTTAATGAGGTAAGCGTAAAGCGCAGAGCATCAGCTCCGTAGGATCCAATGAGCTCTGCAGGGTCAATGCCATTATTTAGCGATTTGCTCATTTTTCTACCCTGGCTGTCCCGGATTAAACCATGAAAATAAACATCCTGAAAGGGAACTTTTTCAGTAAAGAAAACACCAGCAAAAAGCATTCTTGCAACCCAAAAGAAGATAATATCAAAACCAGTAACTAAAAGAGACGATGGGTAGTATTTATCAAGATCCAGGGTTTTTTCAGGCCAACCCATGACAGCAAAGGGCCACAATGCAGATCCAAACCAAGTGTCCAAAACATCTTCATCCTGTATCCATCGATCATGATTGCAATGATGGCAGGGAGTTTGAGGTGCATGAGTGGACACATGTATTTGTCCGCATTCACAATACCAAACAGGAATCTGAATACCCCACCATATTTGCCGGGATATGCACCAATCCTGAATATTTTCCATCCAATCCCGGTAAACTTTGACCCAGCGATCAGGTATAAAACGTGTATCTCCTGCATCAACCCGTTTTTGTGCTTCATGGGCTAACTCCTGGGTTTTTAAAAACCATTGGTCTGAGATCATCGGCTCTACTGTCTTGTGACAGCGAGAACAATGGCCCACTGAATGAACATAGGGCTCAGTTTTTTGCAGATAGCCTTGCTCTTTCAGGTCGTTAATCACCGCATCCCTTGCTTTTGACAACGTCATGCCCTGGTATTTACCTGCCATCGCATTCATTGTTTTTCCCTGATCAATCACTGAAATTTCTTCCAGCTGATGGCGTTTGCCAATTATAAAGTCAGCTGGATCATGGGCAGGAGTGATTTTCAATGCTCCTGTACCAAAGTCTTTTTCAACATGGGAGTCTCCAATAATGGGAATTTTGCGATTTATCAATGGAAGCAGCGCTTTTTTTCCAATCCACTTTCTATATCGCTCATCTTCGGGATGCACTGCTACTGCAGTATCTCCAAGCATGGTTTCTGGACGAGTAGTGGCAACAGTAATATAGTCTGATGTCCCTTCAATGGGATAGTTGATGTAGTAAAGAAAGCTATGCTCTTCGATAAAGTCTACTTCAATATCAGAAAGAGCTGTGCTGCATCGGGGACAATAATGAACGATACGATGTCCCCGGTATATCAAACCTTGACGGTAATACTCAACAAAAGCATGTTGGATGGCTTTTTCGTATGCAGGATCTTTGGTAAATCGCAACCTTGACCAATCAGCAGATGCTCCAAGAAGCTGGATTTGTTCGATAATTCTGTTTCCGCAGGTTTCTTTCCATTCCCATACTTTTGCAATAAAGGCTTCTCTTCCTAAATCCTCTCTTTTAATGCCCTCCTTTTCGAGGGATCTCTCGACCACGTTATGTGTAGCGATGCCTGCCTGATCAGTCCCTGGAAACCAGCACACCGTAAATCCTTTAAGCCTTTTGTAACGGGCAATCACATCTGGAAGAGTCAGATCCAGTGCATGCCCAAGATGAAGGACGCTGGTGATATTTGGTGGAGGCATAACCATAGAAAAAACTGGTCCCTGAGGATTTTCAGGAGCAGTAAACAAGGCATTTTTTAACCAGTATGAAGCGATTTCTTTTTCTGTTTCAGGGGGAAGGTAAGGCCCCTGAGGAAAATCAATAATATCAGGCATAGCAAACCTCTTTAATTAAGGGTATCTGAAAATTCATTGCTTAGGCTTTCAATTGTTCCCGAATGGAATATGCAGCTATCGCTCCATCTGAAAGCGCAGTAATAATTTGTCGAAGGTGTTTGGACCGGATATCTCCTGCAGCATACAGGCCTTGCAGCGAAGTAAGCATTTCTTCATTAGTGACTATAAATCCTTTTTCATCCAAAGACAAGGATTCGCTTATGAAATGGGTGTCTGGCTCGTATCCTGCAAAAATAAAAATACCATCCACTGGAAGCACTTTTTTATTTTTTTGATCATTTGAAATCATATGGATTGACTCAAGCTTTTCCTGGTTGCCTGAAATTGAAGTTGCCTGATATCCAAGCCAGGGGGTGATTTTTGGGTGTTCGAGTAATTTGCTGGATAACAACTCAGCTCCTCTAAGTTCAGTTCTTCGGTGGATCAGGTGGATATTTGAAGCAAATTCTGCAAGATATAGAGTTTCAGCCAAAGCGGAGTCTCCTCCTCCAATAACTGCAATCGTTTTATTTTTGAAAAAGGGAGCATCGCAAGTAGCGCAATAGGATACTCCTTTTCCTTTGTATTCAATTTCTCCAGGAATGTTCAACATTCTTTCTCTGGTGCCATGGGCTAAAATCACGGTTTTGGAGGGATAGGATGTACCTGAGGCAAGAACGACTTTAAAAACTTCGTTTTCTCTTTGCAACGAAGCAACTTGACCGTTGATTACTGAAACATCCAATAAAGTTAGATGCTTTGCTAATTGTTCAGACAATTGGACTCCACTAATGCCTTCAGGAATACCTATGAAATTTTCTATCCAATGGGGATAAAGAACTTTTCCCCCTAAAATCATGTCTTTTTCGATAACCAATACTTCCAGATTGTAGCGTTTTGCGTAAACAGCTGCTGAAACACCAGCTGGACCAGCTCCAATTATAATAACATCATGCATTATAAGCTTCCTTTGTTTTCCCAGGGGATTTCAAGACCTTCCATAAAATGGACGCTTTCATCTGATTGATGAAAGAAAAAAATTCCTTCTTTGCGGATATCCTTCATAATGATGCCCCCTCGGTAGCCTTCAATGCCAGGCATGTTAACGTTTAACTCTCCAGAGATTTCAAGGATGGCTTCGCTCCCGTATTCCTGATGAACCCATGAGCGAATAATGGTCATGGTTGGTTCTTCTTTTGGCTGGCATCCCAAAAGAGCCAGCATCAAAAAAAGGAATCCATATTTCCATAAAATGGATTTTATTTGAAATCCCATTTGATTTTCCTATTTTCGTACCCTAGATAGGCAAGTTTGATATCGGATGGAACTAGTGCGATCCATTGGAATTGTGAGGATTCCTTAGGCTTTAATGCATCCGGAGGAAGCTGGCTGATGACAGTATCAGCAAACAAATGATCAAAAAAATATTGACTTTCATTTTCAAGCTCAATAAAGAAGGGTATTTCTTTAGGATGTATTGTTTTAGATCCTGTATTTGTAATAGTGAAACGAACAATGATAAACTTTTTCTCATGGTCTCCAGGATAAATCTTGCTTTCAGAAATATCCATTCGGTAGGGGGCATTGGTTTGTTTTGGAGGGTCTGATTTTTCTACAATATATCCAACTTCATAATTTGGACTATCGATAGTTTCAATACTGGTATTGATAGTAACGCCATCGGGTTCTATCCGAATGATGCTCAAATGTTCCTGATTGAAATAAACGTGAGGATAAGATTGTATGGTGACGCTTTTATCCATCACAGGATAAAAGGGTTCCAGGCTCATATTTTGTAGTTTGATTTCCATCATGTTGCTTACCAATACGGTTTCATCAACTTCGTATATTTCAACTGGAGGAGTTTGACCCTCGGTGTTCATATCGGGAGAAAGTTTTTTTGAGCATGAAACCAGAGAACTTAGCGATAATACAATCAAACAAAGACAAACAATCAATACCTTTTTATTCATCTACCATTGCCTCTTTTCATGATATTCTGAAAGCTATTTAAAACTTATCTTCTAAGTTTTCCTTGATGTCCTCCACTTTTTCTTCTGCTCTTTCTTTCCATTCTTGGGCGCGCTCTTTGATTTTGCCGGCATACTCTTTTGCTTCTTCCTGTTTTTTGTCAATAAATTGTTTGCCTTTGTCTACCCAGTTACTGGTTTCGTTTCGAATTTTTTCTGAAAGCCGATCCATTTGATCTTTAAAATCTTCAGCAGTATCCATAATTTTTTTTCGAGTTTCTTCGCCCGTTTGAGGAGCAAGCAAAAATCCAGCTACAGCACCAAGCAAGAGCCCCATAAACAAACCAATACCAAATTTGCTGTCTTTGTGTTCCATAATTTATTTGCCTCCTTTAAAGCGTCGATATAATGAAAAGAATTCAGCAGCTACGGCGCCAAATCCCATAACTCCTTTGATAAAAGCATTGAATTTCTGATTACGATTTTCTTCGACAGATTGGTTGAAAAGCTTTACGGATTCGGTGAGTTGATCGCTAATCTTTTCTGAGTTTTTCTGTAGGGAAGCTGTAAAATTATTAATCTGAGAAGCCATCTGCGCAGTTTTTTTAAGTAAAATGGACCCCAGGATAATGGTAATGATTAGCCAGATTAGTATGGTTAAGCTTATAATGATGATGGATACAAGGATTGCCCATCCCAATGGTCCGCTAAAGGTTATGCTGTTTTCCATATTTACACCCTTCTTTTTGTATTTATTGTACTAAAAAAAACCGAAAAAAAAACGATGTAAAAATGCTTTATCCTATATTCAAGGTTGAAATGAAATATAATTCACTTTAAAATATTACAAAACATTCCTTATGGAGGCGTGAATGATTAAGAAAGTATTGTCGCTTGCACTTTCACTTGCACTCATTCTGGGAACACTTACTGCATTACCAACTAATATAAAGGCTTTGGATGTTTTCCCCTTTGTCGTGATTGCCACGGCCAATGTTCGTGGTCAGCTGGAACCTTTTGCCAGCGGACCTATGAAAGGCGAAGGAGGACTTACCAAAGTAGCATCTGTGGTCGAAAGTTTAAGAAATGAGTTTACTGCCAAAGAGGGTTATACTATGTTGATTGACGTAGGAAACACCATCAATGGTACAGGTATAACGAACTATTTTAGCCGTAGACCTCTTCCAGGGAAACCTCACCCAACGGTGGCCCTGATGAATCAAATGAAATATGATGCTGCGGGATATACAAGCATCGACTTTTCCACTACTCCTCAGTTCCGCGATGCACGAAAAAGAGAGAGCAGTTTTACTTGGGTTAGCACCAATGCATTTGTTGGCACAAATTATTACGCTGCTGATCACCGTATGCTGGTTTATGATGTACCTGATTCTGCACACGTTTTGAAAATTGCAATTATTTCTCTTCCTGATCCCGGAAAAATTGATTCCATCCCAAAAGAAAATATCCAGGGTATGGAATTCTATGATCCTGCGGAAGAAGTCATTCGAATGGGTGATGTTCTCAAAGTTATTGATAGAGCTGATTTTTTAATTCTTATGACGGATATGGAATGGGAAAAAGATCCCAAAAAACGCGAGGACTCCACTCTTTACCGTATTCTTGAGCGATCTCGTATTGACATTGCTATCGTGGCTTCTGATGAAGTTATTCCAGGTGAGCAGATTCTATTTGAAGAATCGGATGAATTTGTTGCACATGATGTTCTGGTTACTTCCCCAGGACGTTTTGGACGAGGTGTGTCTCGAGTAGAGCTTATGCTTGAAAAATGCAAATGTCCCGTCAAGCCATATGAAACTCTAAAAAAAGAAAATGGCGCTCGAATGATTACTGGAAAGGTAGTCAAAGTTGGCAGAGCCATTAATGAGCACCCTGATACAGTAAAGCTTCTTTCTGAATACAAAAATAATACTGAAAAAGAATTTGGCGAAGTTGTAGGATTTGCAAAAGAGACATTTTCATCTGCCAGTGCAAGCTTTGGACCTAGCAGTTTATCTAATCTTGCCCTGCAAACCATCCAACAGACAACCAAAGCGCCCATTGCTATGATCAAAGCTTCGGATATGCTTCAAAATCTTAACAAAGGTCCAATTACAATTGGTGACGTTAACAATACTTTTGCCATGGATGACACGCTATATTCCGTATCTATGACTGGCGCAAAAATTAAAAGCATCATGGAAGAAACAGCTGATTATGTGTTAGCAGGTCAGCTTGATTATGCTATTAATACAGCCGGACTTAGTTTTGTTATGGATTTAAGGCAAGCAAAGGGAAGTCGTATCAAAGACTTGAAGCATGCTGGAAAAGTTGTCAATGCTGGCGATAAATTTACTGTTGGCATTACGTCTGCGCTTTTAAAAGGCAATAACCGTGCTAAATCCTTCGATAATATCCCCATACAACAAAATACCCGTAAAACCCTTAGAGACGAAGTTATTGAATTGTTCAGAAACAAAAAGGAACTGGTTCCAGTTACTGCTGGTCAATGGTATATGGTCCCTGATTACCTTGACCATTGGGCTCGCGAACCTGTGGCCTTTCTTCAGGATAAAAAAGTTATTTCCGGATATACTGACGGGCGTTTTCTCCCCAACCGAACTATTAGTAGAGCTGAGTATTCTACTATTGTTACCAAAGCTTATGGGATCGCTGAAGTCAAACCTGCTACGCCCTCCTACAATGATGTGCAGCCCAAAGATTGGTTTTATGGAATTGTGGAAGCAGCCAAAGCTAAAGGGATGACCCCTTTTGCTGATGGCAACTTTTTCTTTCCTGAGCGACCCATCAATCGAGAAGAAGCCATGATTATGCTGGTCGTAGCTTTAAGAAATAATGCCAATCCCCCTGAAGTTTCTGATGAGTTTATGGATTCTTTCAAAGAAGCTAACAAAGATAGCTCCTCCATTTCCCCGCTTGCATTGCCCTATATGGCTTTTGCTGCACAAGAGGGATTGATCAAAGGGTATCCTGATGGAACCATTCGACCCAGAGGATCTATCACAAGAGCTGAAACTGCCACTATTGTTTATCGTGCGCATTATCCCACGATTATGATTGCAGCTACTGGAAATGTTGCCAGCGCCATTCGAACTGGCGACAAGGATCCATACGAAGATCGTCCTATTGGTGGTTTGGCACTTATTGATTCATATATGGATGCTATGGCTAAAACATATTCCAATTTTATTGCTTTGGATGCTGGAAACTACCTCATGGGCACTTCCGTCTCTTATCTTACCGAAGGCAAAGCTATCGGTGATTTTTACCAGCGGATTGGTTACCAAGCTGTTGGATTATCCGATGAAGACTTTTTCTATGGCATTGATCCTCTCCTCAATGTTGGAAAAACAGGCAATATTCCTATGCTTGCCGCAGATATAAATATCTTCAACAGCCATTATTACAAAACTTTTGGAGATCTTAAAATTGGGGTTACTGCTGTTTCTGGATTCAGTATTTTTGAACCTCGACTTCATGAGGAAGTGAAAAGCGCAATTGAAATTAGCAATGCCATTTCAAAAACCAATGAAACAGTACAAAAAATGGTACAGGAAGGCGCTAATATCCAAGTTGTTATGACTGGCATTAAGGGTAATGTAAATCTCATGGGAGAAGTTTCAGATGAGTTAAAAACATTCCTGGACGGTCTAAATCCCAAACCATCCATTGTAATTGCGCTTAATCAGTTTTATGGATTTACTTTGAACTATAATGGGATGCAAGTCATCGCACCGGGAAGCTTCGGTAACCCCATAGGCACTGGCAAATTTATTATTGATGCAGTTTCAAAAAAGATTGAACGGATCGAATTACATAACCGCTTTACTTATGGTGATGAAATGGATCCATCGCAAGATATCACCCAGACTTATGAGCAATACGAAAAACAATTCCAGACTGAACTTGAAGAAACTGTCGGTCGCAGCAACGATGGACTTTATATTAGCTCCGGAGGGGAATCAACCCTGGGCAACCTGATCAGCGATATTATGCGCGAGTCCCATGAGGGAGCTGATTTTGCCTTTATTACCCCCAGTTTAATTAAAGAAAATATACCCTCGGGGAATATTCAGGCAAAACATGTTTATAATGCTATTCCTAAAGATGAAGATTTGGTAGTTTTGGAGATGAAAGGCAGTGATATTCGTCTGATACTTGAGCACGGAGCTACCTTTAGTAATGGGATGATCCAGATATCAGGCATCAAATTTGAGTACAACAATTTGCGCTTTCTATACGATAGAGTTGTGGGAGTAGCAATTATTGGTGATGATGAAGCTTTTGATGATTCTGCCATGTACACGGTGGTTGTCACTGAGTCCATGCGCAGAGGCATGGATGGGTACCGATGGTTTGGAAGAGGCGAAATTATTCGCTA
>CAZMFK010000046.1:0-8962 GCA_964565545.1 uncultured Caldisericota bacterium
AAAAAAGACATCTTTATGTTAAATCCTTACCAAACCATCCAACAATCAAAGCAGATTGGAAGCAATGCAAATTTTTTGCACCTGCGTTATAATCATAAACATATGAAAACAGAACATTGCTATATATCGAATGGGGCATATGCCAATTATGAAAAAATGGGAATATTTTATGCAAGCCATCGATTAAGCCTTTCATTGGAATGGCAGGAGCAGGAACATGCATATGATTTTGTGTTTGATGCTCCTCATGCCAATACTCGCATCTTTTTTTACTTCAGTGATGTTTCGCAAATTCTTATGGAAGGAAAGGATTATCCTTTTAAAATACACCAGGATAAAATTTCCATGAACCTTCCCCAGGGGAAAAACTCAATGATAATCAAGTGTGTGAAAGGATCAAATTAATGAATTCTTCTAATGCTCTAATCCAACAAATTCATTCTCTCAAAGAACAGCATCAGGCTATTATTCTTGCTCATAACTATCAAGTACCTGAAATACAGGATGTAGCGGATTTTATTGGAGACTCCCTGGAGCTAAGCCGTAAGGCATCGGAGACTGATGCAAAGCTTATCATCTTTTGTGGTGTTTTGTTTATGGCAGAAACAGCCAAGATACTTTCGCCTGAAAAGCGCGTCATTCTACCCGTTATAAATGCTGGTTGTCCCATGGCAGACATGATCAAGGATAGTCAATTGAAAAAACTAAAAGAAAAGCATCCCGATACTCCGGTAGTCTGCTATGTCAATTCTTCAGCTGAAGTCAAAGCTTTATCAGATATTTGTTGCACTTCAGCCAATGCATTGCAAATTGTAGAATCCTTGGCTGCTGATCAAGTTATTTTTGTTCCTGACCAGGGACTGGGAGGATATGTAGCTGAGAACTCCTCGAAAAAAATAATCCTGTTTCCAGGATATTGTCCCACTCATTATCATATCAAACCTCAAGATCTTCTGGAAGCAAAAAAGCGCTGGCCTGAAACACCTGTTATCGTT
Organism: uncultured Caldisericota bacterium; assembly: GCA_964565545.1. Lineage (GTDB taxonomy): Bacteria > Caldisericota > Caldisericia > UBA6126 > UBA6126 > T3SED10-260. Next base: position 996 of record CAZMFK010000046.1, read on the forward strand.
CATCCGGAATGCAACAAAGAAGTACGAGACTTGAGTGATTTTATTGCAGGTACTGGAGGGATGGTAAAATTAGCTCAAAATCACTCCTCTAATGAATTTATCATCGGAACAGAAGAAGGCATGATCTATCGTTTGCATAACTTGATTCCAAACAAAAAATTTCATTTACTGAGTCAAAAGTTATACTGCCCCAACATGAAAAAAACAAAGCTTGAAGATTTGCACCGATCCTTAACTTTGCAAGAGCCTGAAATCCTGATTCCACCTGGAATTCTTAATCAAGCCCGTCATGCTATGCTAAAAATGCTTCACATTGACTGAGATGGAAACTGAGCATTTTGACGTAGTCATCGTTGGAACTGGCATAGCAGGGCTTGCTACCGCGCTATTTCTTGATCCCAAACTAAAGATCCTGATCATTACAAAATCTTTATCCAAAGACTGCAACACTATCCGTGCGGAAGGCGGTATTGCAGCAGCCATAGATCCAGATGATTCTCCTGAATTGCATTTTTTAGACACCCTTCGCGCTGGCGCAGAGCTTAATCACCGCGAAACAGCCAAAATTTTAGCTTATGAAATGATTGATCGCGTTTACGAGCTTGATCGGATGGGCTTTCCTTTCGACAAAGACGAACATGGTTCATTTTTATTAGGGCTTGAAGGATTTCATTCCAGGAGAAGGATACTTCATTCCAGGGGTGATCGTTTTGGGCAGGCTATTTTTTCCTTTCTTTTGAACAAAATCCAAAAACGTTCATCAATTGAAATTAGAGAGAACACTTATTTCAGCGATCTATACCTGCACAATAACCGCTATGCTGCTTGTCTATTATATGATTCATCGGGTTTTTATCGGATTACTTCTTCTTTCCTTGTTTTGGGGGCAGGGGGTTATTCGGGCATATACGATAGCAATACAGGAGAAAAAAGCCTGTATGGGGATGTACTTTCGCTGGGATTTAACCGGGGGCTGGAGCTGGTTGATCTCGAATTTATACAATTCCACCCAACGGTGCTTTGCATGCCTGGATATGATCCTTTTCTTTTAACAGAAGCCCTGAGAGGTGAAGGTGCATTGATTATTAATGCAAAAAAAGAAGCATTTATGGAAAAATACCATCCAGAAAAAGAGCTTGCTTCCCGTGACATCGTTAGCAAAGCTATTCACAAAGAAATTCAGGATCAGGGAAACTATCAAATATATTTAGATATGCGCCCTATTGGGGAAAACAAAATCAAAACCAAATTTCCAGGAGTTTATGAAAATTGCATCAAAAGAGGCGTGGATCCTACATCGCAACCCGTTAGTATTTTACCTTCTGCTCACTACACGATGGGAGGAATCAGGACCAACACCTTTGGGGAATCAAGCATTAAAGGTATTTATGCTATTGGAGAAGCAGCTTGTAACGGGCTTCATGGAGCCAATCGGCTGGCTTCAAATTCATTAGCAGATGCACTGGTTTTTTCTAAACGTGCAGCAAAACATATTGAAGCAAGCACCTTCACTGAGCCAATTACTCTTCCTTTTCCTGAAGTTTCTTCTGAACTTTCATCTCTTGTTCTTCCAGAAGAAACTTTTCTTAAAGCACAAAATGGCAAATATCTTGGAATAGAAAGAAATGAAAAAGATTTAAGTCAATATTTGTCCTATTTAAGCCCTTACTATTATTATTCAATGATTTCCCTGCATCCCACCAACCAACAATATTCAAAAAAAATGCTCTGCATAACTTCATACCTTGTAACCGCTGCAGCAAAAAACAGGGAAGAATCGCGAGGTTGTCACCACAGATCTGACTGGCCCTGCCCGAGGGATGAATTTCAAAAATCACTCATCCTGAGTCATCAAGCCAAAGGGCATGACTTAATTTATACTTACGAAAAAAGGGGATAGGCATGATACAATTATCAAGAAGTTGGATCGAACAGGCATTTGAGGAAGACGCTCCCTATGGCGATCCTGCCAGCGATTTATTTTTTTCTAATAACTTAATTGTTAAAGGACATATCCTGGCTAAAGCTCAAGGCATCATATGCGGGCTTCCACTTTTATCCCAGTTTTTTACTTATCTGGATCCTGAAGCCATAATCCAGCAAATGTTTCATGATGGGGAAGAGATTCATTCAGAACAGATACTATGTAACATACAATGCAAATTAACTGCCATGCTCCGCACAGAAAGGTTGGTGCTAAATGTTTTATCCTACCTGTCTGGCATAGCTACTCAAACACATCATTTAGTAAAATTAACTGAACCCTATGGAGTAAAACTATTAGATACACGAAAGGTACTTCCTCATTATCGTTGTTTAGTAAAATATGCAGTACGTACGGGCGGGGGTAACAATCATCGCAACAGTCTATCTGACTTAATGATGCTAAAAGATAACCACATCAAGGCAGGGGGTGGCATTACAACAAGTCTTCGAAAATGGCAGGCACTAAACCATAATCCCATGATAAAAACAGAAATTGAAGTTAAAAATCTTGAAGAAGCTTTAGAAGCTCTATCTTTTAGCCCGGACATCATTATGCTTGACAATTTTAGTCTTGAAAACGCAAAAGAAGCTATTCATCATCTCAAAGGGAAAGTGCGAATTGAAATTTCAGGTGGAATCACTATAGAAAATATTGAAGAATATGCCAAGTTAAAGCCTGATTTTATATCAACAGGCATAATTACTCATCACGTCCAAAGCCTTGATTTGAGTCTGAACCTAGATTAAGTCATTCACCATAAATCCATAGTAATTGCGTGTTCATAATACCTAATCTCGGTAGCTTCATTGACATCGTTAAGTAATAGCGTTATCAAATCAAATTGAAATGCAGGCTGACTTTTCACTGATAAGAATTTTCCATCCAGATAAGTCCAGGCAGTTTTTACAATCTTTTTTTGTTTTGAAAGGGTATAAGCCTCCACAGGGTGTCCATAATGAGTAGTTTTTCGAGTTTTTACTTCGATAAAATGTAATACTTTGTTTTTGATAGCGATGATATCAATTTCACCATGAAGACAGCGATAATTTCTATCCAAAATAGTAAAATCCAAATCTGATAAATATTTAGAGGCTAATTCTTCGCCTATTTGACCAACTACGCTATTTTTTCTTTTCAGAAAAAACCTCAAAGATCTCTTAGCAATTTCACAATTTTCTGCGTTTCATGATCAGAAAGTTGTTCATTTTTGAAGTTGCGGATATAATCCAGTAATTTGTCGATCACAACTACCAAAACTGTTTCATCTTTGGTTCTGAGATTGGCTTCTTCATTAGTAAAAACAACCACTCCCTGAATCCAATAAGGAAAGGAGTCAATCCCGAATATTTTTTTTGATTTCTTGTCCAAGTAGTTTTTTAGTTCCCAGATATTTCTTTTCAGTTGTCTGCTTGGGTTGTTGATATATCCTTTATAAATACCACCGTTTCGCCCAACTTTCTGATATTCCCATCGATCTCCAACGCAGCTGATTTCCCCTTTATAATTTTTGGTTTCAATGAGAAAGATTCCGTAGGGACCAATCAGGATATGGTCTATGTCACATTTTTTAAAGGGTAGGGATACATTATTAATCAAAGTAAAACGGTCATCCAACTCAGAAAGGACTTCTTCCACTTTTCGCTGGCCGGTCAATCCTGACTGCCATATCCGGGCTTGAGTAATTTTCGATTGATAAAGATAGCCTCCAAATATAAAGGCAAGTGATCCTCCAAAAAAAATAATGATTTGTTCGGTATGAATACCATGCACCATCACTAAAAAACCTGCCAGGGCAATTAAAACTTCAATGATTGTTTGAAGTTGCAATGAAGAAATCATATCCAGAACAAAGTTTTTTTTGTTAACTATAATCATATTTTTTTTTGATACCCAGATTAAAGCTCAACCGGTGTTGAGAGGATGCTCCAAATTGCACCAAAGAACGTCGGTGCTGGCAGGTACCATACCCCTTATGCTGAGAAAACCCATACACGGGAAATTGAAGATCCAGTTTTTTCATCAGGCGGTCTCTGGCAACTTTAGCCAAAATGGAAGCAGCAGCAACAGCTCCAATTAGAGTGTCTCCTTTTACAATGGCAACGCTTTTTAATGGTGAAGGAACCGATATGGAAATATTTCCATCAATAACTACCAAGCTAGGCAAAGCATCCTTATCGTTAGAGGACATAGAAACTATGCATTGATCCAATGCTCTGCTCATGGCAAGTTTAGTTGCCTGGAGAACATTTATCCGGTCTATTTCCTGACAGGAGCAAATACCAATTCCCCAACAGGCAGAACTTAAGACAATGCTGTCATATAGAATTTCTCTTTTTTTGGGACTAAGCTTTTTGGAATCATTCACCTTGAGAGTATTTGGAATAGTATCAAAGCAGACTGCAGCAGCAACTACCGGACCTGCAAGAGCACCTCTTCCTGCTTCGTCAATACCTATGCAGATATCGCTGTTAAAATAGCTACATATTTTTTGTTGGTTTTCCCATAAGTCGGATTGTTTTTCGAGCTTAAACATGACTTCTTATCCATCGAACCGAGTATATAGGCCAAAGAACCATTATTGCTTTTCCTTTGATCTGATCAATATTGATGGGCCCAAAACCGTGGTCATCAATTGTTGAGCCAGTTTTGTTTTCGCTGATCAGATAGTGTCCATTTTTTAGAACTTTTAGTTCTTCTTGGCTTTGATCATCTTTAATCAAAGCATCTCCTGGTACTGCGGAAATTTTTACAAAATACTGATATGCCCTTCTGGTATCTTTCACAAGAACCAAATCTCCCTTTTGCGGTTTTTTAAAAATCATTTGATATGAAACCGAAAGTACCCATTCACCTTTGTTTAATAATGGTTCCAAAGAATGATTAGGAACAAAGGCAGAAAAAATCAAAAAAGTGCGAATCAAAAAAACAGCAAGAAGCGCAACCCCAACCCATTCCCATTGATTTGGAAAAGCTTTGGGGCGCTTCGCTGGAAAGGTCATGCAGTTTTTTTGGCTTGGTTTTTTCTGACGATTTTATTCATCTTTCGGCGGGAATCACGTAAATAGTAAAGTTTTGCTCGTCTCACTTTTCCGTGACTCATGACTTCAATCTTTCCAATCATGGGGGAATGGAGAAGATATACTTTTTCTACTCCTTCGCCATTAGATATCTTCCTGACACAAAAAGACTCTTGAATTCCGCCTCCCTTTTGGGCAATAACAACTCCTTCAAAAACCTGCAATCTTTCTTTGTTGCCCTCGATAATCCGCTGATATACCTTAACTGTATCTCCAACGCTAATCTTTGGGAGATCTGTTCGCAAATAATCCTGTGTTAATTCTTCCAAATTCATATTACAACACCCTTTCTTCAATAAAAACTACCAATCGCAAACTAATATTATACAGAATTCATCCAAGGTAAAAAGTAGTATATTGAAAAATAAAAAATACATTAGATTTATTGACAAAAAAAGGTTATATTTATACTCAACAATACAAAAGGAGGATAGGGAATGCAAGAAGAATGGTTCAGCTTGTCATTTTCCATAAAAGAGGGCATAGGGAAGATATCACTGATCGATAAAAATAAAAATCATGTAATCTCAACCCGATTGCTTAGGGAACTAAAAAATGCATTAAAGCTTTGTCATCACAGCAAAGATGTACAGGTGCTTGTGGTAACTGGAAGCCCCGAATGTTTTTCCGTGGGAATTGATAAGAATGAACTTGCTAGTCAAAATGCATCAGAAATGGCAGATTTTTTAGAATTTGGGTGGAAAGTATTCAATAAATTCAATGAAATCCGTAAACCAATTATTGCCCAAATCTCTGGCAATGCTTGGGATGCTGGTTTTGAAATATGCTTGCTGGCTGATTTAGCTTTTGCCACTCCCTCAGCTTCTTTTGGCTTTCCGGGCATGAAAGAAAAAATCTCTCCCGCTTTTGGAGGCGTTACCAATTTAATTGATATTGCAGGATTTAGATATGCCAAGGAGTTGTTATATACGGGCCGTTGCATCAATGCTGAAGAGGCTTTACAAAAAGGAATCATCAATGCAATAATCCCTGAAAATGAAATTAATCAGCACATCGTTAAAGTATCCAAAGAAATCATGCATAACAGCTTGGATTCAATTGGCTTTATGAAAACCACCATAGGTGAAATGCTCGACATAAAAAGAAGAATCAGGCTTTCTGACGAAATTAACTCTTTCTCAATACGAAACGCAAAAAACAAATAAAGTTTTTTGATTAATAATATTCGATCATAACTTTCTTTTCCTGGGAGTTCCAGCTAACTCGGGCTCCCAGGTTTTCTGAAACAAATCTTAAAGGTATAAAAGTTCTATTATTGACAATTATGGGAGCTACATTCATATCGACAGGCTTGCCATTGACATTGGCTTGTTTTTTTCCAATCCAAAGCTGTATCAAACGGGTTTCAAGAGAATATACCACTTTTTTTTCTTCTTCAACCCAGCGCAAATTTGCTTTGAGATACTCCGAAATGGGGCGTATGGGAACCATGGTTGAGCCATTTTGTATGAATGGTGCTGCATCAATGCCAAAAAATTGGCCGTTCACCCGTACATAGCTTTTTCCCACCCAAAACTCAAGCTGAATAGCTTCCTTCTTTCGAGGCTCAGTAGGCTGAAAACAGAATAATTCGCCATAAACTGATAGCGAATATAAATACTGAGGACCTGTAGTTAAAAAAAGTGAAGTACTGCCAGTAATAGCAAAATATTCCTTTTTGCCAGTGGCTCTATCCAAACAGTATATATTGTAATCATCAGATCCAACCCAAACATACCTTTCGGATATTATTGGAGCTGATTCGATCAAGTAGCCTGCCTCAAATTGCCATTTTATCCTACCGGTAGCTTGATCCATACAATAAAGATATTGATCGAATGAAGCAAATATGTCAGATCCATAAATTGAAACCGGATTTAAAGCATTCCCAACAATAAACTGCTTCCATATTAGTTTTCCATTTCGAGCATCTAATTTATAAACATCGCGGTCAACAGTGGCATAAACATACTGATTATTAGCTGAAAAGCCATGTCTTAAAACATTGGATAATTGAAATTCCCATAGTTTGGTGTGTTTGGAAAGATCAAAACCATAAATCCTATCTCCTGATGCTACAAAAAAACGTTCTCCTGTAATAACTACCGGGCGTGTGATCCGTTCTGGAAATCCAATGTTCCATAGGTTTTTACCGGAAGATGCATCAAGGCAGTACAAACGTTTATCCGAAGCAAAATAAACTTTTCCGTTGACAACCACAGGAGAGGAATTTGGTGAATCTTTTGGCGTTTCGAACTTCCAATGAATCCCTCCTGTTCTGGCATCAAGGCAATAAAGGAAGTTTTGAGCACCAGCATAAATATGCCCTTCAAAGAATGCTGGCGAAGAATGAAGAAAATCTTTGGAAATAAATTGCCAGATTTTTGTACCCCAACGGGCATTAAAACAAACCAATCCCCAGGTAGTACCAATGTATAGCTTGTCCCCAATTACTGCTGGATATGATCGAGTAGCTCCAACTAATTCAATCCAGACCGTTTGAATCGGTGGTCGAATAATTTCAGTAGTTGCACCTGTTTGTCCAGGATCTTGCCGATGATTAACTGCCTGGGCTGTAAAAATTGATTGCGTCAAAAAGACAAAAGCTATCAAGCCAACACTGATGGGTACTAGTCTTTTCATTAAACTATCTCCTTTCACGCCATCAGGTTGCAATCTGGTTTAACTTTGCAAGCAGTTTGTTTTAGGACAAGCTTCGATAAAGCTGTGTTCCAAACCAAACGTTTCCGTCAAAAGTTCGCCAAACCGGATTACACCCCATCTTTCAGATCCATAATGCGAAAGATACAGCATATTTATCTCTGCTTCCTGTGAAAAAGTATAGCTTTGATGTGAAAATTCTCCAGTAATAAATAGATCAGCATTGATCTGAGTTGCTTCGT
>CAZMFK010000047.1:0-8920 GCA_964565545.1 uncultured Caldisericota bacterium
ATCTGCTTCAGCGACAGATTCCACATAAATGCTTTCTAACCAGTCAAATTTTTCCATCACATATTTGCGACCTTCTTCGTGGGCGTGAGACCAACCATAATCACCAATTGGACCTACATAGATGAACCCAGCTTTAATCGTTTTTGGGCCATTTTCTCCTGGGCCGCCAGTCTGGCTTGTAGGGGTGCAAGCCTGAAGAACCATAAGCAATGATAAAACAAGGGCGGAAATTCGCAAAACACTAAAGCGTTTTTTCATAGATACCTCCCGTTTTTTTATAGTTTTTTATAGTATTGAATGAACACATTGTCAACGGTAAACAATAGGTATTGTAATTTCATTCAAGCTATCTCTTTTAAAATGAAAGATTTTATGCTTGATGTTATTAATATATTCAAATGATTCAATGGGCCAATTAAAGCGTCCCTGTGGACCATTAGAAAAGGGTGAGGGCTTCGGAAAGGTGGTGGACAGCATAGATATCTTCATGCTCCAGCCATTCATCGGACAATGAGATTCGACTGACGATAACAGGCTTGAAATTTCTTCTCAGGGCTTCCTGGATTCTCCGGTCCGTATGGGCTACTGGGCGTATTTCACCTGCAAGGCCCAATTCGCCAAAGGCTACAGCTCTTTCTGGAAACGTAAACTCTTTGGCAGCAGAAGCCAAAGCCAGGCATGCGGCAAGATCCAGCGCTGGATCCATAATTTTAACTCCCCCGGTGACATTGAGAAAAACATCCATCCCCCCCATAGGCACAGCGGATCTTTTTTCCAGGATGGCCAAGAGCATTAGCAAGCGATTAAAGTCCAGTCCAGTTGTTATTCTTCGGGGTACGGGCAGGAAGGAAGCGGTACACAATGCCTGGATTTCCATAAATAAAGGCCGAAAGCTTTCCATGGAAGGAAAAATCATACTACCGGGAACATGTTTGGTTTTTTCGGTTAAAAAGATTTCAGACGGATCGCTAACCTCTTTCAACCCCGTTCCGGTCATCTGAAAAACACCAAGCTCCTGGGTTTCGCCAAAACGATTCTTCTGGCTTCGAAGCAAGCGTATGGCACCGTTTTTATCCCCCTCCAGGTAAAGCACGACATCAACTAAATGCTCTAAAAACTTGGGACCTGCGATTTGGCCCTCCTTGGTAACGTGTCCCACGATAAAGATGGTCGTGTGAGTGCGCTTGGCCAGCTGAATCAGGTAATTGGTGCTTTCTCTCACCTGGGCTATACTTCCGGCGCTTCCCGGGAGATCGGAACGATAGACAGTCTGTATGGAGTCAATAATCATGCAGGAAGGCTTCAAGGGGTCCATGATGGTTTGCAACGATTCAAGCTCAGTCTCAAAGGATAAAACAAGATGCGGAGTATCAATGTTTAATCTTTCAGCTCTGAGGCCAATCTGGGGAGGAGACTCCTCGCCCGAGGAATAGAGGACTTTTCGTCCGGTCTGGCATATGGAGTTGGCTACCTGAAGGAGCAGGGTTGATTTGCCAATTCCAGGCTCTCCGCCAATTAAAACTACAGATCCCTGTACTATGCCGCCCCCGAGGACTCGGTTGAGTGCTTCAAGCTGAGTAGCGATCCGCTCTTTTTGTTGATTTGCCTTTAGGTCTTCCAGAGTATACGAGACAGGCTGTGAAGCATCGGAGACAGGCTGGCGTTTGTCAGAATTTCGTTGTATTACAGGAGCATAAGTATTCCATTCTCCACAGATGGGGCATTTTCCGAGCATTTTGGGAGAGGTTGCCCCGCAAGCTGAACAATGATAGATTTCAGTTTTTTTGGCTGACATTAGATTTTTCCTGCAAAATGGAGATTGACAATGACTATGCCTAGAAGCAAACAATAAAAGCCAAACCAGTGCAGGCTTGCTTTTTTAAGAAAATGCTTGAGTATGAATATGGCCAGCAATCCTGAAAGAGCTGAAACCACTAATGCCAGCAAAGATATGCTCCAGGGCAGGGGGAAGGACTCGTATCCATGAAGCTCGAAAACAAAAGCCCCAATGATGGCTGGAATCGATATTAAAAAGGAAAAACGAAGTGCTTCTACTCGCTCCATTCCAACCATCAATGCTCCAAACAAAGTAAAACCTGATCGTGAAAAACCAGGAACCATAGCCAGTGACTGAAAAAAGCCAATGAGCAGGGCATCTGACCATTTGAGCTGTTTCATAGTTTTGGTCCCTTTGTAAAAGAGCATCATCAAAAAAAGGAGTGCAGCAGTTCCAAAGTATGCCCATCCTACACTGCCAGGATTAAAAAAGAGCGCTTCCAGCTGATTTTTTAAAAGAAATCCTGCAGCAGCAGCAGGCAAGATGGCCAGAGCGATCTTTCCTATCAGTAACCAGGTTTCATGGGCTTTGGTTTGGTGAAAGATCCCTGTGCAAATGCTGAGAAGGTCTTTCCTTAAAAAAAAGATTACTGCTGCCAGCGTTCCCAGATGTACCAGGATGTCAAAAAACAGGGGAGGTTTGGAAAAGTCCAGGAGATAGGGGACAATGACCAAATGCCCCGAACTGCTTACTGGCAAAAACTCTGTCAATCCCTGTACCAGCGAAAGGATCCATGCTTGCAGATAGCTCATGACCTTTTCCTGAAATAAGCTTCAATGTCTTTAAGGTCGGAAGGCTTGTCGATATCCACGGCTAATTCGCCATAAGGCACCAAAATGCCTTTGGCGGAAATACCGGTCGATTTCTCAAATGCTTTTTCAAGCTGTGGTATGGAAATATTCTTAAGGACTGCCAACTTGATGACATTCCAGATGCCAAAGCTGAAAGCCAGTTTAATGACGCTTTTTCGGTTTTTGGTGAAACGCTCTATCAAGGGCTCAAGTTTATCCATAGCTTCTTTTTTAACCGCCAGCACATTGCCTACCTTGGCTCTGCCTTCCTTGATTTTGCCATAGGTGCGGTGAGATCCGGGAAAAGAAGCTTCAACACTATCTTTGGTGACTACGAAAGCTAAAAGGTCTTTTTCGGCATATTCATGGACGATCTGTGCCAGATCTTCGAGTATATCGGTTCGAATAGTGGGAATATCTCCTGCAACAATCAACACATGAGTGGCCTGACTGAATCGGATGGCTTTGCATACATTTTCAGAAAGCTTTGCAGTAGGTGGGGTGGGGAGATAATGATCCGCCAAGGTAGAAAAGGCTGATTCGTTAAGATCTTCTGAGCCGATGATAATCAACTTTCGGTATATACTGCTAGCTCTGATGGCCGAAACAATATGTTTCATGACCGTTTTTCCATTGATGGAAATCAGACTGCGATGAAGCGAAGCCCCCCCTTCTTCGAGTGGTTCAGATGGACCTCCAGCTAAGATGACGATGTCCAGACAATAATCAGCTTGCTTCATGGCTTGAAAAAACCTGGCAACAGGCCCTCTTCGGCATCAATTCCAGCACCTTTGCTCAAGGGAGCGCCATCCTGGAAGTAGGTCCATATTTCATTATTTGATCCTCGATCTTCCGGGTATTGGTCCTGTCCTCCGCGATCAATGAAAATTCCAATGGAAAGATCCTTGTCTCGCCATGATCCCCACAAATGCTTGCTGTAATTGGCTTTTCCAAGATTAATGCGATTGGGATTGCGGGTCTCGTATACATCATTTCCAGCACCATCAGCAAAAATCCCGATGCCATTATCATTTCCGCCCCCCAACGCTAAGTTGGGAGATAGGTAGTGATCATTGCCTTCGCAATCAATTAAAAAGCCCAGCGACAAATCATGCCCTGCCCCATGAGCCATGTTTAACAAAGCATTATAGCGGTCATCTCCGCTTTTATCGATCAGGGCTCCAATAGCAAAATGTGCAGCTCCTCCCTGCACATACCAGACTCCCCGGTATTGGTCATGGCCTGCTCCATCGTACAGCAGTCCTGTGCCAGCCCAGTAACCTGTGCCCTGGCCAAAAACGCCACAGAAATAAGTATCATTGCCTTCCATATCCACCAGTATGCCAAGCCCTCCGGACATACTGTTGCCTTCGGACAAGTCCGCTCTTCGGCCAAAACCGGCCCCCTGGCAAAAACTGGTATTGTGATCGGAAGATTGTGGGTTGGATCCATCCACATCTTCATCATTGGCAATGTATTGGTCATTCCCTTTTAAGTCCAGAAGACATCCAAATCCTTTGACATAGCCAAAACCCTGCGAAAAAGAATAAACATCATAGCGGTCATCTCCGCTTTGATCAATCAGGTAAGCAATTCCATAGATACCACAGGCCTGAGAGAAATACATCGAATCATAGCGGTCGTCCCCAGCGTGATCCGCCAGTATGCCCAGCCCAAAGCACCCAAAACCCTGCGCATACTGTACTGCACTGTATTGATCGTCACCCTTCAAGTCGATCAGAACGCCCACTCCCATGACTCCAGCCCCTTGCGCATAGACATCGTCTTCTGATTGCAGGTAGCTGTCATTTCCATCCACATCAATCAGGAGAGACACTGGATTGAACCAGGACGAAGTAGCTCCAGGACTGGCCAGATAGGTATCATTTCCCCCGGAATCAATGCAGAACAAAACCTCTCTGGCCGTATGGCGATGATCCTGATTTCCTTTCAGGATGATTTTTCCCATGGGGGTACTCCATTCAAAGTCCCAATCTTCAGGAAATCCTATTTTTACTAATTCCATAAGGGATTTGTCCAGGGCTTTGACCAATTGGATAGCTCCAAAATAAAGCAAGGCAAAATTGACTTCAGAAAGCATTCGATGACTTAAAGGATCATAGTCCTGAACCAGCGTTTTGGCAGGATTGCGGAAGATCAGCATTTGTTCTTCGATGGTGAATGCGCTGAAGGCCTTATCCCGGCATTCTTTGAAATAGAGCGAGGCATAGAGGATTTTGGCTATTTCTTTCTGAACTGGCAAGGAGATACTTTCCAGTTGGTTTTTTAACTCCGCGAAAGCATAAGAACTTAAAGGTTCCTGGTGAAAGGTATGAATATCCGAGATGACATAAAGCATGGGATAGTCTTCCACCAGTCGATGATCCAGCTCAGGTTCATATTGCGGATAGGCCGAAACGGTGTAGCCCAAGCGAAAGGCAGCCAGCCAGGCCAAGTCTCTTAGTGAGGTATAGCGGCTCGCAACATACAGTGCATTGGATTCAAGAAAAGCGGGGGTACCCAGTGGATTGCGAAGCTGATGATTAAAAAAGGGAAGTCTTAGGGGATCATTTCCATAAGTTCGCTCGATTCCATCATCGGTAAAGCGCAAATCGCTTTTACTCATGGATAATGATGATAACACTTTTTCCATTAGATCATTATTTTCTGAAGCATCTGCTACAGGATGATTGAAATTGACAGAAAAGAAGAAAAATAACATAAAAGATAACAAAGAAGCGATCAATTTTCGATACACGAAGCATCCTCCTTTTCCCATCGAAGGGACAATAACTTTTCCAGCAAAGCCAAAGCGCCGCTTTTATGCAGTATCTGGTTGGCATTGCCGCATTTGGGCGATTGGATACAGGCGGGACAACCGGTTTCCTTTTCGCATTTGCACTTACGAATAAGGTCATAGCTGGCCAACAGGATATCAGAAAACAGCTCATAAGCTTTTTCAGCCAGTCCAATCCCGCCCTGATAAGCATCATAAATAAAGATATGAGGTAGCATGGAAGGATAGAACTGAGGCGTGGAAAAGCCTCCCAGGTCCCAACGGTCACACAGGACATAAAAAGGAAAAATGCCTATCATGGCATGCTCCAGTCCGTGAAGTCCTCCGATAAAAGCTTCTTCTCCCAGTAATTTTACCACGCTATCCCTCACCTCAGGATTAATAGTAAACCAAAGCGCCTGAGTGTCAAAACGAATTTCAGGCAATTGAAGGGGCATTCTTTCAAGGATTTTGTCGTATCGTTTCATTTGATAGGCATAATACATTTCACTGCTCAGGACATCTCCAAAAAATACAGGAATTTGATGGATCTCTCTTGTTTGGTGTATTTTCGTGATTTCAATAGTAACTTCCTTAAGGGATTCCGTATAGTAGTCAGTTGACTCAGGATGGGCGGATATGACTTTGTTTTCATGATCCATGCCGGAGATGACATAGGATTGGTTCATGTGCAGAAAGATTGCTCCCTGGTGGGCTTCCCGGTAGGCCTGAGCGCGTTCCAGTCGTTCCAAAGTCTTGCCTTCGCTGATGATGCGATAGTTTTCTGATCCGATGGAGTTTAAGCTGACCACATCCGTTGCCCGGCCTGTGCCTGTATAAACCCAGCCCGAGGGGGTATGACGGACCAGGTGCATTTTTTCCATTTCTTCCATCACCGTCCAGGTTTCAAGTCCAAAGAGCTCTTTATCACAGCTTTCTTTCAAAGGAAGCTCTGCTGAGGCGCAAAGGAGGTGACCGGAAACGATGTATGGATTGGATAAATCGACGATGGCATGCTCGTGATTTTTATCAAAAAAGATGCGGGGATGATCCATCAGATATTGATCCAGAGGATTTTGAAAAGCAATTAAAAACACCAGTGCTTCCTTCTTGCCTCTTCCAGCTCTTCCTGCCTGCTGCCAGGTGGAGATCTGGGTCCCGGGATATCCGCTGATGAGAACGCTATCCAATGATCCTACATCAATCCCCAGTTCCAGCGCATTGGTCGATACCACTCCCAGTAGGCTTCGATCTTTCAAACCCTGCTCTATGGAACGACGGTCTTCGGGACGATAGCCCGATCGGTATGAAGCAATTTGCTCTCTTTTAATCTTTTTGTTTCTTTCAGATTCTTCTTTGAGCGACATCCCCATCCATTCGGCCATTTTCCGGCTGGTAGTGAAGCAAATGCTCTGCAAGTCGTGCTCCATCAGGCTCACCATCAGGTCTTTTGCTGTGTCATGGGTGGACATGAGCCCGACACCATCATAAAAAGGATTATATAGCACAAAGGTCTTTTTTCGGCTTGGCGAAGAATCTTTACTAATCCACTGGCATTTTTTTCCAGTCAGCTTGTTAGAGAATTCCTCTGGATTGGCGAGAGTGGCACTGGATAAAATCCACTGGGGACTGGATCCATAAAAATGGCAAATACGCTGAAATCTACGAAAAACCATCGCCATGTGGGAGCCAAAAACCCCTCGATAGCTGTGCGCCTCGTCCACAATTACCGCTTTTAAGTTGCTGTAAAAGGATGCCCATTTGGCATGCCAGGGGAGGATCATGTGCAATTCATAAGGATTGGTCAGCACGATGCGGGAATTTTTCCTGATGCCGGGGCGAAGGCTGTGAGGAGTGTCGCCATCATATACTGCAGGTCGCAGGGGCACCCCTGTTTCCTTTTCCATGCTTTGCAATGTTTTAAGCTGATCAAAGCTCAATGCTTTGGCGGGGTACAAATACAGGGCGGTGCCTTTTGGATCGGAGATGAGGGCTTCCACCACAGGGAGGTTAAAACTCAATGTCTTTCCTGAAGAAGTGGGCGTGGTGAGGATAACATCCTTCCCTTCCCGAAAAGCTTGCAATGCTTCAGCCTGATGCTGGTAAAGACGGATGCGGAAGCGTTGCATCCAGTTTTGCAGTACTTCTGGCAAGGGGCGTTTCAGGGGGGCATACTCCGCTTCTTTGTCAGGGATTTCTTCGACATGGCTTATTCTTGCCTGGTGCCAGGGATCAGCCAGGAGCTTTGTTAAAAATGCATCCAGCGACGTGTCTGAGCTATTGCGCATACAGCTTGAAACTCAATTCTGCGAGGCTGGCGATATCCGTTTGGTTGTGAGTGATGATAGGCACCAAAGGGCCAGGGTTGCATGATTCCAGATAGGCATGATAAAACTCCGGCACCATGGCGCCAGGTACATCATCGCAGCGTTCTTTTTTAAGAAGGGCACTTTCAAGGGTTTGGAGCTTGCAGTTGGGTAGAGTATTTTTCCAAAGCGACCTTGAAGGATACAGCATATCCAAACTGAGCAATTTCAAAGGGGCTTGAATGCCATAATAAGACCATCGATCCTGTAAATAGGGGATATCAAAACGTTGGCCGTTATAGGTGATCAAAATCCTGGCTCTCTGAACCAGGCGATAGTATTCCATCAGGGCACTGGCTTCTTCCTCAATTTGCCTGACCAGCCATTGGTGGATCACCAGTTCCTGGCCCTCAATCATGCCCAGTCCGATGAGTATGACCGGACGGGCAAACAGGCCCAGGGTTTCAATATCCATAAAAGCCCAATCTTCAGGCGCAGTAAGGGAAAGAAGCTTGACCCAGGCAGGATGGGACCGCCGGAGACGATGTTCCATCCATTGGCTCAGATCTTCCAACGAGGACTGGCGGTAAGCATCCAAAAAGCGCTGGGCTGATGGCTGAAAACGGGGATGCCGACAAAGATCTTCAATACTCTGATAGCCTTCGAGCTGAAGTTTTTGCCGGGTGATGGATCCAATACCGGGGATAAGCTCAAGATGACTCAACAGATCAGTTTTTTCCTTTCCATTCCATGAAGAAGGGACCAGAGGCATACGATGTTCGATATGGTAGCATTGGCCGTAGTCATTTTTGCATATTTGCCCGGGAAACAGGTCTTCGCAGTTTTTGCCCTGGTATTGATGCAGGAGTCTTTCCCGGAGTTGATTGGCTCTGGAATAATCCCCATAGGCCAGATGGAGCGAAGCATAGGAAAATTCCGAGGGCTTTTCTTCTTTATCGGTGAGTAGGTATTCTTTCAGGGATAAAACGGATTTTTTCCACTTGGAGGCGATATAGGACCAATTATCCGTGTTTTTATCTTTTTCTTCTTCCATTTGCTTCTATTGTAAGATAGATGTCTGTGGAAATAAAATGAAAAGAGGGGGGGGGAATGGGAGGGATTTTCTATATCCTCTTTACCATTCGCTGGGTGATGGGTTGAAAGCTATTCTTCTGGTATAGCTTGATTGCTTTTTCATTGGTATCCCATA
>CAZMFK010000048.1:0-8825 GCA_964565545.1 uncultured Caldisericota bacterium
TTTAGCTGAATCATCGAAGACCGTTCGAATAGGTTTTTAAATGAAGCAACACGTTATATCATAAATGCTTGCATTGAATTAGATAAATTGTATGCTTTTTATTTCGTGGGAGACTATATGGGCACAAATAATAACAAAAAACTGGCATTGCTTGATATTGAAAAAGATTTTTCGACCTGGATTTGCAATCCTGATTTTGTTGAATTGTTGGATCAATATATCCACTCCCTGCTCTCGGTACAAAACAAGATCAACCTAACAGGAAGTACCAAAGAAAGCGACATCATTCTTCATATTTATGAAAGCATGGAAATGCTTTTTTTATTACCGCCACAGTGGAAAGTTAGTAAAATTACTCTGCTTGATATTGGCTCTGGAGGAGGATTTCCTGCTATTCCTCTAGCTCTTGCTCTTCCATCTTGGAAAATCGTGATGACTGATTCCATCCGAAAGAAAACAAGCTTTCTGGAATGGATGAAACAAAGCCTAAAGCTAGACAATACCACTGTATTTCATGGAAGAGTTGAAGATTACTCCATAGCATATCCTGATAATAAATTTGATGTGCTTACTGCTAAAGGTGTAGGACAGGCTTCCTACCTCTTTGCTTTGGCAAAACCTTTATTAACAGCTTCAGGTTTCCTTGTGCTCTGGAAAAACCAGGAGGAGATCATGAGCGATTTGGAAAAATCCTCCTTTTATTTAATAGAATCCCGAACAACCAGCGCTCAAAAATCTCTTCTTTCACTCAGCTTCGAAAAGCGGAAAGCTTAGTCCATGTTTGCCAACATCCGAAGTCTACACATCAATGGATTGGATCCGGTTGAAGTTGATGTCGAAGTAGATATTCATAAAAGTGCTTTGCCTTCATTCACGATAGTGGGATTACCAGATGCGGCTGTCCAGGAAGCAAGAGAGCGTGTTCGCTCTGCTATCCGCAATGCAGGCTTTAATTTTCCAATAGCGCGAATTATTGTGAATTTGGCACCCGCTGATATCCGCAAAGAAGGATCAAGTTTTGACCTTCCTATCGCTATCGGAATTTTGAAGGCTTCTGAACAGGTAAGCTTTAATGAAAAATTGAACTTTTTTACTGGAGAGCTTTCATTGGATGCCCATTTGCGTGCTATACCCGGTCTTTTGCCCATGAACATTCATCTGGATAAGCATTTTCAAAAAAATACTTTGTCTCTCTATTGTCCTTTCGGCAATATACATGAGCTTTGCGCAAAAAAAACAGCCATTTATCCTTCCAAAACCCTCCATGATGTTGTGGATCATTTATCCGGAAAGCGTAACTGCAATGACTACATGCCTTTCCATTTGCAGGATGCTGATGAAATGGAGGTAGTTGATTTCAGTGAAGTTGCCGGTCAGGAATTTGCAAAAAGAGCTTTGGAAATTGCTGCCAGTGGTTTTCATAACATTCTCCTGTCGGGTCCTCCAGGTACAGGCAAAACTATGCTGGCGAAGCGATTTTCTTCCATCCTGCCCACGATGAATGAATATGAAGCCATGGAAGTAACTCAGATATATAGTGTGGCTGGTTTATTGAAAAATGGACAACGTATCATCAAGAATCGTCCCTTTCGTTCTCCTCATCACTCTGCTTCATATGTATCCATTGTTGGAGGAGGAGTCAGCCCGAAAGCTGGTGAAATCACTCTGGCTCATCGAGGTATTTTATTTTTGGATGAGTTTCCTGAGTTTCGCAAAGATGTCATTAATATGCTTCGTCAACCTCTCGAAGACGGAACAGTTACTATTGCCCGAATGAAATCCACTGTGTCTTTTCCGGCACGTTTTTTATTAGTGGCCTCTATGAATCCATGTCCCTGCGGCTTTCTGGGTGATCCCCAAAAAAGCTGCACCTGTAGTCCTGTGCAAATTATTCGCTATCAATCCCGCTTAAATGGACCTATTATGGATCGCATGGATATTGTTACTGAAGTACAGCGCATCGAATCATCCCAATTGATCAACAAAAAAAAGCAAGAGACATCCGAAGATATTCAGAAGCGAGTATTAAAAACCCATCAAATCCAACAAAAAAGGTATGAAAAAGAGGATTTTTACTTTAATAGTGAGATTCCCCCTCGAACCATCCATAAGTATTGCATAGCAAATCCTGAAGCAAAAGCATTTCTTGAGAAAGTCTCCAATCGCATGCACTTGTCTGGTAGAGCAATTTCACGTGCAATGAAAGTTGCACGAACCATTGCTGACATGAGAGCATCAGAACAGATTGAAATACAAGATATGGCCGAAGCTCTACAGTATCGCTTCCGAGAAAGCTAATCCCCCAGGAAACTTTTTTTCAAATCTCCTGGGGAAGCATAAAACAATCAAAAGCTTTGTTTTATTATTTTATCACGCCATAGTGGGTAGAGGCATAGGAGCCAACTCCAGCTCTTCTTCGCTTTCTTCATCCTCTGCAAAAACTTCATCGTGATCTGGAATCACCTGATCTACACAACGTATTACTGGATTCATATAGCCCCAGATACCTGCCAACATACCAAAAAGGCCAAATACAAGCATCATCAGGGCCATGCCAGCACCTTTGCCCGTTCCTACCAAAGGAGCACAAAGGGAAAAAAATCCTGTAGGATTCATCATTAAAGGTTCAAAACACTTATCAGCTAATGGTCCTGACAGTAACATAGCTACAGGAGAAATACACTGAGCAATAAACCTTCGGCAGGAAAAAACTCTTCCCTGGCATTCTGGTGCTACTTTGGACATCCAAATGGATTGGCTTGAAGCATGAGATATGGATCCAAAAATGCTAACCAGCAGACCTCCAATACCCCACCAAAGCAAGCTATTTCCGATACCAAAAAAGAGTGCCCCCAAAAGGGATGAGCCCGAAAGACCAATGATGATACCCATTGCTTTGCGTTTTGGACCTCCCCAGATACCAATCAGCAAGCCTCCCACCACTCCCCCGATACCAAAAAACGATTGAGCTGCTCCCAGGATGATCTGATTGTCACCAGTTCGCGAAAGAATCATCGGTGCATAGACCATTTGACCCAAAGTGCCAAACAAGTTGGAGAGCACAAAAACGCTTAGGAGTCCTAACAAAGGTTTTCGCTGCCATATATATTTGAATCCGAAGAGACTATCTTGCCAGAGCGAAGCTTTTTCAGTGTTTGTTTTTTCGGGTTGAGGTATTTTAACTAAAGCGATGGTGCTAACTGCAATTAAAAGGGCTGCCATGTCCAACATCAATACTCCCTTGACCCCGATAAATCCAACCAAGGCTCCAGCAAGCACAGGGGAAAGGATATAGATGCCTGATTCAGTCATGGAGCTTAGCCCGGTCGTACGAGCATAGTGCTCTTTAGGCACCAGCATGCTGATTGCAGCAGAGAAAGCAGGAAACTGCAAAGACTGAAATATTCCGCTCCATGCAGCTCCTACATAAAGGTGCCAGATTTGAAGCTTTCCGCTTACAAGGAGAATGTAGATAATAATAGTTGCCAGACCAGAGCAGGCATCGCTAAGTATCATCACGGTTTTTCGATCCCAGCGATCGACTAAAGCACCCGCTAATGGGCTAAAAACAAGGCAGGGCAGAAAATGAAAAAAACCAACCATAGCCAATGCTGTTGCTGTACCACTTACTTGCCATGCCCAGATGGTTAATGCAAAAGCAGACATGGAAGTACCCAGCAGGGAGAACAATTGTCCTGACCAGAGAATTAAAAAGTCCTTCATTCCTTTTGGTAATTTTGTTAACATCATATTCACTTCCATTAATATATAAATTATAAATACAAATAAATATATTAATAAAATTAAAATAAATGTCAATAATATATAATTTATGTTGAGCTTTATTTGGTTTCTTGGTAATTATAACAAGCTTGCTTCCAGTGCTGACTTACTTTTTTAACCTGGGAATCTTATCTTAGTGTGGATTTTATCCAAAGGGATAGTTCTTTTTCAGTCAGGCTACCATCTGCAAAAGCTTGAATTATGGACACAACCTCATTTTCTTCTGCCTCTAAATCAAAACCATTAAGATTCAAAAAAACATACATGGATATGAAAGCTACGCGCTTGTTTCCGTCAAAAAAGCAATGGTTTTTGACTAATCCATACCCGTAGGCTGCAGTTAGCGACCAAAGACAAGCATCATGATTGTGAAGGAATTGATGTCGAGGAAGACACATTGCGGATTCAAGCAAAGTCTGGTCACGGATTCCATGAATCCCTCCATGCTCTTGTATTTGTTTAAAATGCATGAATGTAACTATCCTGAGACTAAGCCAGATTGGCTCTTTATTGAGCATTATTTAGCCAGCTCTTTTAAAGAGTTACGATATTTTTTTGCTCCTTTTTCATATAGTTTTAAGGCCTGATCAAAATGAGGATCATAGGGACTAAGCAATATGCCTTCTTCGGTGTCAAAAATAAATATCTCATCTCCTTTTTCAAGATGGTATTTTTCAGCTAATTCTTTGGGAATGGTTGCTCCGATTGATCCCCCCATTTGTCTTAAAATCACTTTATTTCCCATGCAATACCTCCTGCATTATTTAACTCATTGTAGCATAAAAGTGCTATTCTATGATAATAAAAAAAGGCTGGGCTAAACCCCCAGCCTTTTTTAAACTAAGAACTAGCTTGATTAGAGTTGATTAAAGAAATTGTTGATGACTTCAGCAACTTCTGCAGATACTCTGTTTTGACCTTCGACGGTTTGAGCTCCGATATGGGGAGTGAGAGTTACGTGAGCTTTTTGAGCAATGGGATGGGTGTTTTCAGGAGGTTCTTTTTCAAAAACGTCCAGGCCCACAAAAGAAACATGACCCTGGTCGAGAGCTTCGATCAAAGCTGCTTCTTCAATGATGCCACCACGAGAGCAGTTGATGATGCCGACGCCTTTTTTGAGTTGAGTGATATTGCTTTTATTGATCATGCCTTTGGTTTCATCGGTTTTGGGGCAGTTGACAGAGATAATATCAGCTTCCTGTAAAATTTTGTTTAGATCTGTCATTTCGACCCCTGCGGGGATTTCTTTGGCATAGGGATCGAAAGCGAGAACTTTCATTCCAAAAGCCATGGAGCGACTGGCAATTTCTTTGCCAATATTGCCCACACCCAGGATGCCCAGGGTTTTTCCGTAAAGCTCTTTGCCTTTAAAAGTTTTCTTTTCCCATTTGCCAGCTTTCATAGACTCGGTAGCATCGGTCAGATCGCGCACACCAGAGAGCATCATGCCCAATACCAGTTCGGCTACAGATACCGAAGAAGCTTTGGGGGTGTTCATCACTTTGATACCCTTCTCAGCAGCAGCTTTTTTGTCGATATTGTCGGTACCTACGCCACCTCTTACAATCAGTTTCATGTTGTGAGCATTGGCAATTTGCTCTGCGGTGACTTTGGAGCGGGATCTTACCACCAGGGCATGATATTCGCCAATTTCAGCGGTAAGCTCTTCGGGAGTAATCGCTGTTTTTTCGATCACTTCCAGCTTGGGATTGCTCCTGAGAAGATCCAAACCTTCTTTGGAAATTTGATCTGCAATCAATACTTTATACATTACACTTCCTCCTTTATTAGGAACTTAATGCTTGCAAAGCTGCAGCTACAGCCTTGCCTTTTTCAAACTGATGTCCCATCTCCATGAGTGCGCGTTCAACTACGGAAACCCCAAGCACTACATCATTTTCGTTCACATTACCCATAGTGGACATACGGAAGACTTTTCCCTTGATCTGGTCTTGTCCGCCGGTGAGGGTAACTTTGAATTTATCTCGACAAAGTTTGACCAGCTTGTCGCCGTCAATCCCCTCAGGGCAAAGCACTGCACAACAAGCACTGCCAGTAGCTTTATTAAAAATATTCAAGCCAATGGCTTCCATGCCTTTGCGAATAGCATTGGAAAGTCGGATATGTCTTGCCCAAACGTTTTCCAGACCTTCTTCTCTGATCATCTTTACCGCTTCATTTAGCTGAATAATTAGACTGATGCCAGGGGTCCAGGGAGTAGTATTCTTTTCAAGATTTTTTAGGGCTTTTTTCCAGTCAAAATAGAATTTGGGAAGCTTGGATTCTTCCATCATCTTACGGGCTTTTTCGTTGATACTCGCAAATGCGAGGCCAGGAGGAAGCATCAGACCTTTTTGAGAACCAGAAACAACTACATCAACGCCCCATTCATCAGTTTTCAGCTCCACAACTCCCAAACCAGAAACAGCATCAACAACGAGTGCAGTTGGAGTGTTTTTAGTGATTTCTCCAAGGGCTTTTATGTCGGTGACTCCTCCAGTGGATGTTTCAGAAAGGGTAGTGAAAATAGCTTTGATATCGGGCTGTTCCTGCAGGAGCTTTTTAATGTATTGGGGATCAACTACGGTATCCCAGGGGATATCCACCTGAATAGTGTTTAACTGGTAGGCTTTGGTTAGATTAGCCCATCGTTCGCCAAATTTGCCTCCGACAATGACGATAACTTTGTCTCCTGGTGAGAGTAAATTGACTACAGATGATTCCATGGCTCCAGTACCTGATGAAGCAAAAATGACTACTGGTTGCTGGGTTTGATAAATATACTGCAAACCTTTGGTAGCTTCAGCAAAAATAGCTTCAAATTGCGGAGTCCTATGATGCATAATAGGAAGGGCTCCTGCAATCAATACCTCCTCGGGTACCTGGGTTGGTCCCGGTGTTAATAGAATAGATCTACGCATATTTTCCTCCTACGCTTTATTATTTTTTCAATGTAAATCCAGTTCCATTATATCAAAAAAAAAGTTTTTAAAACTCCATGTATAAAGCAAAAATCCCCCCACCTGAAAAGGTGGGGGGTAAGCTACAAAACATAAAAACTATACTAAATGATGCCATGCGCCAACATGGTGTTGGCAACTTTCAAAAATCCTGCAATGTTGGCTCCCAAAACAAGGTTGTCTTTATGTCCATATTCTTCAGCAGTTTTATTGGCAGCATGGAAGATATTGCTCATGATCTGTTTGAGTTTTTGGTCAACTTCATCGAAAGTCCAGCTATACCGCATGCTGTTTTGAGACATTTCGAGAGCGGAGGTGGCTACTCCTCCCGCATTAGCAGCTTTGGCAGGCCCAAACAGAATTTTATTATCATGAAATACTTTAATAGCTTCAGGAGAAGAAGGCATATTTGCGCCTTCAGCAACGAGAAAAACTCCGTTTTCCACCAGTTTTTTTGCCCAGTCGCCGTCAATTTCATTTTCTGTAGCACAGGGTAGTGCGATATCAGCTTTTACTCCCCAGATATTTTTCCATCCGTCATGATATTCTGCATTGGGGTGATGTTTGACATAATCAGAGATACGACCGCGTTCCACTTCTTTGATTTGTCTTACGGTATCGAGCTTGATCCCTGATTGATCAACAATATAGCCATTGGAGTCTGACAAGGCAATCACCTGTCCGCCTAGTTCATGGGCTTTTTGAGTAGCATAAATGGCCACATTGCCCGAACCGGAAACAATAATCTTTTTATCCTTCAGATTCATGCCTTTATTTTTTAACATTTCATCAACAAAGTATAGTAAGCCATACCCTGTTGCTTCTTTTCTAGCAAGACTACCACCATAAGTGAGGCCTTTTCCGGTAAGAACTCCAGCATCAAAGGAGTTGCGGATTTTTTTGTAAGTTCCAAACATATAGCCAATTTCTCTTGCTCCTACGCCAATATCTCCTGCAGGTACGTCTAAAAATTGGCCAATGTGTCGGTAAAGTTCCAGGATGAAATTCTGGCAGAAGCGCATGACTTCGTTATCTGATTTGCCTTTGGGATCAAAATCCGACCCACCCTTGCCGCCACCAATAGGTAAGCCTGTGAGAGAGTTTTTGAAAATCTGTTCAAAGCCGAGAAACTTGATAATACCCAAATTTACTGAGGGGTGAAAGCGCAGTCCGCCTTTATAAGGTCCAATAGCGCTGTTGAACTGGACTCTGAAGCCCCGATTAACTTGAGCTTTGCCCTGATCATCTGTCCAGGTGACGCGAAAGATAATGGCTCTTTCCGGTTCAACAATGCGTTCAATAATTCCGGCATTGATATACTCCGGGTGACGGTCCAATACAGGAACCAGCGATTCTACCACCTCTTCGGCTGCCTGAAGAAACTCAGGTTCATTTTTGCTTTTGATTCTAAGCTTCTCGAGCACATCTCTACAAACTTGCTCCGATCTAGACATGAAGACCTCCAATGAAAAGTTTATAAATTTATTAAATAAGAAAAAAAGAAAAAAATCAATGTTTTTATGGTTAAATCTTTATGTTTCACGTTCAAGAAATGCAATGGCTTTTTCTTTTTCTCCGTCCATATGTACGGTAAGAGAGAGATTTTCTTCAATATGGGTTAAAGAAATTACTCGAATAACCTCTTCCAGGTTTTTAACTTCGGGCGCAATTTTCTTTAGTTGGTTGGGAGACTGGCTTAAAAAGCTTTCGTTAAAAATGCTTTCCTCATCGTCAGGATACAGTGGCAAGTATTTAATAGAGGCCTCAACCAGATCCTGGAAAAAGTGCGTTCCAAAAGAAACCTCAGGCACATAATTGCCTTTTTTTCTGGCAACTTCAATCAGCATTGCAGTATTGTTGATATCGCTGTAATTAACTCTAACGCCAAGTTTGATATCACCTCGGCTTCCCCAGCGCCCAGGTCCGATAAGGACAAATTTCTGACGGGGCAAGCGATTGTTGAGTTGTCCTATAGCTTTACCTATTTGTACCAGATCTTCATAATTGCTGATGCTATTGTATTTTTCTGGATCTACGTATACGATATATTTGATACCCCTGACCAGGGCAGTGGAAACAAAC
>CAZMFK010000049.1:0-7354 GCA_964565545.1 uncultured Caldisericota bacterium
CCCCCGCAAAAAAAGAAGAAAGAAACCCCACCCACATTGCACACATTGCCAAAGCCGCACGAGCCAACTCTAAAACCAAAGCTTTGTCAAAGAGTGCAATCTTGCCGACGCTCACAGTGCTAAATAGATAATAACTTGTATTTTTGAAAATTATAAAAAAATAATGAATCAAGACCCAGAACAAATAGCAAGAGATAATATTGACAAGCAATTGATTGCTTGCGGCTGGGTTATTCAGGACAAGGACAAAATAAACCTGAATGCTGCTCTTGGTGTGGTAGTTCGCTACTATTTGACACAGGACGGAAAAGAAACAGATTATGTATTATTCGTTGACAAAAAACCAGTTGGAGTAATTGAAGCTAAACGTGAAGAAGAAGGACACCGACTGACAACTGTTGAAGAACAATCAAACGAATATGCAAACAGCAAACTTAAATATCTTAATAACGACCCTTTGCCTTTCGTTTATGAAAGCACAGGTGATGTAACAAGGTTCACGGATTTTCGTGACCCAAAACCACGTTCAAGACCAGTATTTACATTTCATAAACCTGAAACTTTCAGAACTTGGTTAAAAAGAGATAAATCACTTCGCAATAGTTTGTTGGACATACCAATTTTACAGCCTGAAGGTTTAAGAGATTGTCAAATAAAAGCAATAACCAAACTGGAAAGTTCATTCAAAGAATTTAAGCCAAAGGCTTTAATTCAAATGGCAACAGGTTCTGGTAAAACCTTTACTGCCATTTCTTTCATTTACCGTTTGCTGAAATTCACAGAAGCAAAACGCATTTTGTTTTTGGTTGACACCAAAAACCTTGGCGAACAAGCGGAACAAGAGTTCATGTCTTTCCTACCAAATGATGACAACAGAAAATTCACAGAATTGTACGGAGTACATCGCTTGAAATCAAGTTTTGTTCCCACTGACAATCATGTTTATATCAGCACCATTCAAAGGCTTTATTCAATTCTTAAAGAAACTGAACTAGAAGAATCAGCCGAAGAAGAAAACCCAAATGAACGCTGGCAATCAAAAGAACCAATGCCCGTTGTTTATAATGAAAAATTACCAATTGAGTTTTTCGATTTTATTGTAATTGATGAATGCCACCGTAGTATTTACAATTTGTGGATGCAGGTTTTGCAATATTATGATGCTTTTCAAATTGGCTTGACTGCAACACCCGACAACAGAACATTTGGATACTTCAATCAAAACATAGTTAGTGAATACACCCATGAACAAGCAATTGCAGACGGTGTGAATGTTGGCTTTGATGTTTTTCTGATTGAAACACAAATAACCCAACAAGGCGGAACCATTTGGAAAGGTGAATATGTAGAACGCAGAGAAAAACTATCAAGGAAAAAACGTTGGGAACTGCAAGACGAAAACGAAAACTACACAGCCAATCAACTTGATAAGGACATTGTAAATCCAAATCAAATCAGGCTTATCATTAAAACATTCAAAGAGCATTTGCCTGAAATATTTCCAGACCGTATAACGGACAAAGGAGAATTTGAAATTCCGAAAACTTTAATCTTTGCCAAAACAGATTCACATGCTGACGACATCATCAACATTGTGAGAGAAGAATTTGGAGAAGGGAATAGTTTCTGTAAGAAAATTACATATCGTAACAAAGACGAAGACCCGAAATCCGTTTTGGCTCAATTTAGAAACGATTATTTCCCAAGAATAGCAGTAACGGTTGACATGATTGCAACTGGAACAGATGTGAAACCTTTGGAATGCTTGCTTTTTATGAGAGATGTAAGAAGCAGAAACTACTTTGAGCAAATGAAAGGCAGGGGAACAAGAATCATTACCCTTGACGATTTAAGAAAAGTAACACCGACAGCTAAATACACCAAAGACCATTTTGTAATTGTGGATGCCGTTGGTGTAACCAAAAGTATAAAGTCCGATAGCCGACCACTGGAAAAGAAACCAGGCGTTCCGCTTAAAGATTTATTGGGTGCAATTGCCGTTGGAAACCGTGATGAGGAATTGTTTTCTTCATTGGCAAACCGCTTGACAAGATTAGAAAAGCAAGTTACAGAGCAGGAAAAACAACAGTTCAGCGAAAAAGCAGAAGGAAAAACACTAAAGCAAGTTGTAAACGAATTGTTACAAGCATACAATCCTGATGTATTGGAAGATTTGAAAGCCAAAGTTGAAACGGAAATGGCGGGAGAATCGCCAATGGCAAAGGAAGATGCATTTAACAAATTGCATGACGAACTAAAAGAAAAAGCAGCAAATGTTTTTCATAGTAGCGACTTGCGAGAATACATAGACAATGTTCGCAGGGCACATGAACAAACCATTGACATCACCAATCCCGACACATTACTGAATAAAGGTTGGGCAACCGACAGCAAGGAAAAAGCAGAAAACCTTGTTGCTGATTTTAAAGCTTGGATTGCTCAACATCAGGACGAAATAACCGCCTTACAGATATTTTATACGCAACCCTATCGCAGGCGTGAACTGAATTACAAAATGATTCAGGAAGTGTTGGAGAAGTTGAAGTTAGAAAGACCATTACTTGCACCTATGCAAGTTTGGCGTGCTTATGAGCAATTGGAAAAGGCAACAGGTAGCCCAAAATCTGAATTGATTGCTTTGGTTTCTTTGCTTCGCAGAATTTCGGGAGTTGATTCCACATTGATAGATTATTCAAACAAAGTGGATTTGAATTTCCGTGACTGGATTTTAAAGAAAAACGCAGGACAACACAACCGATTTACTGAAGAACAAATGCAATGGCTGAGAATGATTAAAGACCATATTGCCACAAGCATACATTTAGATGCAGATGATTTGGACTACACGCCTTTTGATGCTGAAGGGGGCAAAGGCAAAATGTGGCAATTATTTGGAGAGCAGATGGATGAAATTATTAACGAATTAAACGAAGCATTGGCAGCATAATGATTGAATTAGAGACATTACCAAAAGGCTGGACGATTGCCAAGTTTGAAGATTTGTTGGATTACATCCAACCGACTAACTACATCGTAAAGTCAACTGATTACAAGGACACTTACCCAACACCAGTATTGACCGCAGGTAAATCATTCATAAAAGGTTATACCAACGAAACAGACGGCATATTCACCAAATTGCCTACGATAATTTTTGATGACTTTACAACAGCAACACAGTTTGTAAATTTTCCTTTCAAAGTAAAATCATCAGCCATGAAGATTTTACAACCGACTTGTGATTTAGTGAATATCAAGTTGGCATATTATTACATGCAAACCATTCACTTAAAAGGCGAAACACACAAACGATTTTGGATTTCAGAATATTCACAAATTCCAGTTCCACTTGCCCCACTCAACGAGCAAAAACACATCCTTGCCAAACTTGAAAAACTACTTACCGACCTTGATAAAGGCATTGAATACTTAGAAACTACCAAACAGCAACTTAAAGTATATCGGCATGCTGTCTTGAAATGGGCTTTTGAAGGAAACTGGGAAATAAAACCATTAGGAAAAGTTGCTATTGTAAAACGGGGAAAATCAAAACACAGACCTAGAAATGCACCTGAATTATTTGGGGGGAAATATCCATTTATACAGACGGGTGATGTAAGAGCAGCCAATGGAAGGGTTGTTAAAGAATATACCGAAACATATTCTGAATTCGGACTAAAGCAAAGCAAATTATGGCCTAAAGGAACACTCTGTTTGACAATTGCAGCAAATATTGCTGATACTGCCTTTTTAGGTTTTGATGCTTGTTTCCCTGATAGTGTAGTAGGAATCACTTCTGACCCGAATATTTTAAATCTTGATTATGTCAATTTTTATATCCAGAAAATCAAACAAGAAATTGAAGGAAAAGCTTCTGCAACTGCACAGAAAAATATTAATGTAGAGTTCTTGGAAGCACTTGAAATTCCAGTTCCAAATCCAATTCAGCAGGTAAAAATTGTCAATGATATTGAAAGCCGTCTTTCTGTTTGTGAAAAAATTGAAGAAACGATAGAGAATAGTTTGCAACAGGCAGAAGCTTTGCGTTTGAGCATTATTAAAAAAGCGTTTGAAGGCAAACTCGTTCCGCAAGTCCCCAATGATGAGCCTGCTGAAAAGTTGTTGGAGAGAATAAGAGCTGCTAAAGGAAGCGGAAAGCCTATGAAGAAGGAGAAAGTGAATGCGGAGAAGAAAGTAAAAACCCAAAGCAAGAAAGTTGCTATATCAGAAAGTTTATGAAAATTCTCCATCACTTTGATAGAAGCAATAATGCAAGCCATATTTTATATCGCCTTAAAAAAGGCGAATGGGCTCAATTTATTGCTAAACTACCTGAAGAATTCAGAAAATGTTACATCACAGATAAAGCACTTGATGAACTAAGCAAGGAGAGAAAAATTTCAAAATCGGAATTTTTAGAGAAGTATATTTTACCTGACGAACCAATAATAAAATCAGGTGATTTTGGAGAGATACTTTGTTTTCATGCTGTAATTGAAAATTTTGAAAACAAAGGATTAGTGCTTTTTGCTCCAAGAAAATGGCGTTGGAAAGACAGCCGAAATAAAGCAGCACCAGGAGCAGATGCAATCCTTTTTCATGCTGCGAATCCTAAGAAGCCTACTAAAAAAGATATTCTTGTTACGATAGAATCGAAAATGAAAGCCGTCAATTCAAAGGAACATAGAATACAAGATGCGATTGACGGAGCAACCACTGATAAACTAACAAGAATGGCAAAAACGCTTTCTTGGTTAGAGGAGAAATATGCCAAACATGGTGCAGAAGATAAAAGACAATTGGTTGAAAGATTTAAAGACCCTGCAACTTTTGGTGATTATCAGAAGCATTTCAAAGCTATAGCAATAATGGATAGCAACTTTGAAGCAGATGAAACTGGAAAAGCAGTTAACAACATTCAAGGTGTTACAGTAATTGTATTTTCAATTGAGGAATTGAAAAAGGCATACGAAGACACAAGAACAAATATTATAAAATCAGTGTAATGCCAGCAAGCAGACAATTAAATACTTGGATTGCAGAATCAGGCTCATGGCAGTCATACATTGACTTTAAATTGCCAGAAGATGAAAGAGCACAATACTCTTTCCTTTCTCAATACGACAACTTTTTTTTAAGTTTAATGTCAAGGGCAATAGAATTGCTAAAAGTTGAAGACAAAGAATCTGTTGTTGAGGAACTTTTGGCAACGGCTAAAGGCTTAGAAATATTTTCGCTGTATGAAAAGCGAAACCAATTCACAGGAGTAAATTATTCCAATAACATCTTATATGCCGCTGGTTTATACTACTTATCAAACTACCCAGCATCTGCATGGATTCTATCAAAATTATATCCACGTAAAAATTACGAACTTGAAATAGACCAGTTTATTTCAGGCTTTTTGCAAAGAGACCTTACAGGTGCAAACGAACATACTTTAGTTTTAAAAAGATACCTTGAAAGTGGTAGTTTACGATTATTAAGAATGCTAACAAAGCAAATTTCATTAAGAAAAGAAGCTACATTCTATGATGATATTGAAAATTATTTTTCTCATTTCCTTGTGGAAACTATTTTGACGAAATTCATTGATGACAATATTTGGGCTGATTTACTTAATGCACATAATGACCCTGACCATTGGAGAGCATATGTAATTCGTAACATAGAAAAAAAAGTTCCTGTTTGGAGTTTCTTTCCATCTCAAAAATTAGCAATTCAAAAGGGAATATTAAGTGGAAATACTTGTTCATTGCAAATGCCAACAAGTTCAGGAAAGACATCAATTAGTGAGTTAATCATTTATGATGAATTCAAGCGAAATAATGAATGCAGAATTTTGTATCTTGCTCCATACAGAGCTTTAGCTTCAGAACTAAAGCAATCTCTTGCAGTTAGCTTAGGTGAATTAGGAATTACTTCAAAAACCATTTTTGGTGGAAACCTACCAACTCAAGAAGAAAGAACATCTATAAGTGAAGTAAACCTTCTAATTTCAACTCCTGAAAAATTCATGGCAGTTGAAGATATTTTCCCTGGAATATCTCAAATGTTTACAACTATAATTTGTGATGAAGGGCATTTGCTTGATGATGATTCAAGAGGATTGAGTTATGAATTACTTCTTTCAAGATTGAAAAGCAGCCCTGATGTTAAAAGGCGATTTATTTTTGTTTCAGCTATCATTCCTAATATTTCAACCGTTAATTCATGGCTTGGTGGTTCTGATGATTCTTTAATTACTTCAGACTACAGACCAACAGAACTTGAATATGGATTCCTAAAGAAAATGGATAGAACTAATGGTTACTATCTTGATATCAATCCACATAAAAGGAGACCATACAATTATCAGTTATACAAATATTTGTTTGATGATGAATTATCAATACCAATATCAAAAACAAAATCAAAAAAAATAACCAGTAAGAAAGGCATTTCAGTTGCGGTTAGTATTAAAGCAACAGGTTCAGGTACAGTTGCTCTTTTTGCACCACACAAAAGAGGAAATACAGGAGTTGAAGGATTAGCCGCCGAAGCACTTGTTCAACTAACTAGTAAGCCAGAAAATGGGTTATTAAAATATTCGCCAGCAGGTTATTTAAATAATCTAACTGAATACTTCTCTATTGTCTTTGGTAATAATTATTTACTTACAGAATGTTCAAGAATTGGCGTTCTATTTCATCATGGCGACTTTCCACAAAATGTTAGAGAAATCGTTGAGGATTCACTACGTGAAAACAAAATTCGATTTGTTGTTTGTACAAACACGTTAGCAGAAGGTGTGAATTTGCCAATTAAAACTATGGTGCTTCATTCAACGATAAGGTTTAATCCTTATGCTTTAGGGAATTATTCTCCTTTAAAAATTCGTGATTTAAAGAATTTAGTTGGTAGAGCAGGAAGAGCTGGAAAGGAAACAAAAGGATTGGTTATTATTCCTCATGAAGATGATTTCAATCGGATTAATGATTTGATTTTGGAAAACAATGTTGAGCCAGTTAAAGGTCAGTTATATAACATTGTTCATCTAATCACAGATGTTTTGGAACGCAAAAGACTTCCAATCACTGCCGATATTTTGGATTCTTTAAGTGAACAACTTCAAGAATTGCTTGACAACATAGACATTTCATTGATTGATTTGCTTGCAGAAGAAGTCGAAATTGCAAAACTCGATGTCCTAGTAAACGAATTAGTAACTGAGACGCTTTCATATTACCAAGCAAGTGAGAATGAAAAGAAGACACTAAATAATATGTTTGGTCTTAGGGTAAACAAATTAAGACCAATAATTGAACGAGGAGATTTTGCCATTCTTAAAAACAGTGGAACAAACATCAGACTT
>CAZMFK010000049.1:7364-8746 GCA_964565545.1 uncultured Caldisericota bacterium
AATCATGGAACACTTTGATTTTGATGATGAAATTTGGAACAATGAGTTTGACCCTCTTGATAGTATATGGTTGAAATACATTTTAGAAAATGGTGTATTCAAATTAAACAGATTCAACACAAATCTAAAATCTTTTGTAGAAGAAAATCGTTGTGAACTAGACAGTGATAAAGTAAAAAATGCTATTCTATTGTGGATGAATGGAAATTGGTATGAAAAAATGAGTCATGATTTGGAACTTGAAACACATCAAGTTTTAAGGTTAATAAATTCATTTATTAGTTACAATATTCAAACTGTGATTTCTTCCGTGATTCGGCTGAAAGAATTAAACACTAAAGAATATATTTTACCAACCCAACTTGCAAATTGGTCATCCTACTTGCAGCATGGTATTAATTCTCAATTGCAATTAGACCTGATAGAACTAGGTTTGATTGACAGAGTTGCGGTTTTAGAATTAGCTAAATTTTTAAACCAAAGCGATTACCAACATGAAGATTATAAAACAATCAAATCATTTTTACTTTTCAATGGTGTTGAAATTACAGAAGCAATTCGTGAGAGATTGCCAGTCATTTCTTACCACAAATTGAGAACATTTATTAACCGCTTAAATATGCGAAACATTCTTTAATATGAGCAACGAAAATACATCGGCAATAGTAAGTAAAGTATGGTCATTCTGTAATCCTCTAAGAGATATTGGTGTTGGTTACGGTGATTATTTGGAACAACTTACCTATCTGCTGTTCTTGAAAATGGCTGATGAATTCAGTAAACCACCATATAACAGAAAATTGCCAATTCCAACTGAAAATAATTGGGAAAGCCTGACTTCAAGGCGTGGAGATGAATTGGAGTTACATTATTCTAAAACACTAAGTGTTTTATCAAGACAGAAAGGAGTTTTAGGGCAAATCTTTGTTCAAAGTCAAAACAAGATTAAAGAGCCAGCCATGCTTTACAAAATCATTGACATGATTGATAAAGAGCAATGGGCAACACTTGGTGCAGATATAAAAGGAACCATTTACGAAGGACTTTTAGAGAAGAACGCAGAAGATACCAAAAGCGGAGCAGGTCAATATTTCACACCAAGAGCATTGATTCGTGCAATGGTAGAATGTGTTCAACCCGAACCATTGAAAACTATAGCCGACCCAGCTTGTGGAACTGGGGGTTTCTTCCTAGCTGCTTATGATTTTATTGCAAAACAAAAATTAGATAAAACACAAAAGCATTTTTTAAAACACGATACATTTTTTGGTAATGAAATCGTTCCAAACACAAGAAGAATGTGTTTGATGAATTTATTCTTACACAATATCGGTGATTTTGAAAGTGAAAATTTCATTTCTCCTGCTGATGCTTTGATTTCA
>CAZMFK010000050.1:0-8670 GCA_964565545.1 uncultured Caldisericota bacterium
GATAAGCTCCAAGCATGACAATATTCGCAGCCAAATTGGAACCAGCTTCAAGCGCAATTTCATTGGAGGGACTGTAGTAAGTTTTGATGTCGGTACGGGTGGTTTTTTTATCGACCAGGGATGAATTGATAAAGAGACATCCGTTAGCCTGAACAGCGGGTTCAAACTTATCAAAAGAGGGAAGGTTCATGACCATGACATTCTGGTGAGAGGCTAAAACCGGTGAGCCAATGGGTTGATCGGAAGTGATAGCTACGCAATTGGCTGTGCCACCTCTCATCGCAGGGCCATAGGAAGGAAAAAACAGGGCAAAATGATTTTCTTCGACACCCGAGGCAGCTATAAGCTGTCCGATTGCCATAACACCCTGTCCACCAAAACCTGCTGCTAACAGTTCAATTTCCATTATAATCCCTCCGATACTTTGTATTCTCCCAAAGGATAATACTTGATGGTTTCTTCCTGGATGCGCTTGAGTGAATCAACAGGATTCATCCCCCAGTTGGTGGGGCAAGTGGAAAGGATTTCCACCATGGAAAAACCCAGACCCTTGAGCTGTGCCTGATATGCTTTTCGGATAGATCGTTTGGTGTTCATAATATTTTTGGGGCTGTCGACAGCGGTACGAGCTATATAAGCGGGGCCATTGAGCTGGGAAAGCATCTCAGACATACGAATAGGGTTGCCATCGTTGCTTGCTTTGCGACCGTAGGGCGAGGTTTCTGTTTTCCATCCGATCAGCGTAGTGGGAGCCATTTGTCCCCCCGTCATGCCATAAATGCCGTTGTTGATAAAAATGGTGGTAATATTTTCGCCTCGATTGGCTGCATGGACTATCTCTGCTGTGCCTATGGAAGCCAAATCTCCGTCACCCTGGTAGGTAAGTACCATCAAATTGGGGTCTGCTCTTTTAACGCCTGTAGCTACCGCGGGAGCTCTGCCATGGGCTGCCTGTATGGTGTCAAACTCAAAATAATCTACGGAAAGAGTAGAGCATCCAACAGGAATAACGATGACTGTTTTTTCCAGCAGATTCATTTCTTCGAGCACTTCACAAAAGATCCGATGAACAATACCATGGGTACAGCCCGGACAAAAACTGCGTTGAATATCGGTAAGATAGGAAGTTTGTTTAAATACTTGTTTCATTGCTTCGGTCATCTTATTTAACCTCCTTTTGCGCCTGGCGAATTTTTTCAATGACTTCGTTGGGAGAAGGAACGTTCCCTCCTGTTCGACCATGGAAAAGGACAGGCTTGAGCATGCGACTGTACCTTTGGACATCTTCAACCATTTGTCCGGCACTTAGCTCAATCACGAGGAAGGCTTTTGTTTTTTGGTTTTGGGCTAATTCCAGCACCTGTTTTTCAGGGAAAGGCCAAAGAGTTATTGGTCGTAGCATGCCTACTGATACTCCCTGCTCTCGCAAAGTTTTGATGGCAGTTTTACAAATACGTGCCATGGTGCCATATGCAACAATGACGATTTCGGATTCATCTGCGTGAAATGATTCAAAGCGGACCTCTTTTTCCTGGATGGTGCGATATTTGGCCTGGATTTTCTGATTGTGGCGTTCAAGGCCGTCCAGATCAAGATCAAAGGAGTTAATAAGGTTTTTGGGACGGTTAACTCTTCCGGTTGTTGCCCAGGGTTTGGGTATGAGTGTAGAAAGGTCTTTTTCTCTTTTGAATTCAACAGCTTCCATAATCTGGCCTAATAGGCCGTCCGTTAGCACCATGACTGGGTTGCGGTATTCGTCAGCCATGTCAAAAGCATCGTACATGAGATCGACCTGTTCTTGTAAATCGGTCGGTGCAAGAGTGATTAAGCGATAGTCCCCGTGTCCGCCACCTTTGGTGGATTGGAAATAATCTGCCTGAGCAGGACCGATGCCTCCCAGGCCAGGCCCTCCACGCATGACATTGACTACGACTACGGGTAATTGCGCACCCGCGATGTAAGAGATTCCTTCCATCATCAGGCTGATGCCCGGACTGGAAGAACTGGTCATCACACGGTGTCCTGCTGCTGCTGCGCCATAAAGCATATTGATGGCTGATACTTCGCTCTCTGCCTGCAAAAAGGTTCCCCCGACCTCAGGCAAGCGTTTGGACATATACGCTGGCGCTTCGTTCTGGGGGGTAATGGGGTAGCCAAAGAAAAGCCTGCAACCTGCTTTAATGGCTGCTTCTCCCATTGCTTCGGCGCCTTTCATCAGAATTTTTTCACTCACTTGATTCTCCCCTTTAATAATTTATTTGGTTGTCGCTTACTTCAATTATAAGTTAGCAAAAAAGCTAAAGCAAACTTCATTATTCAATGAAAGATGGAATACGCTTTTTGATGCTGGTTCGATTTCCAGCTAGATCTTGCGCAGTAAAACGAATAAAGAAATGGTCTGAATTAATACTGATTTCATGCTTAAAGCTTCTATCTGCTTCCAGGGCTACCTGACTGAATTCCTCGTCGTCAATTTCATAGTATAGATAAGCTCCCAGAGAAATATTATCATCTTCAACTTTGCCTTCAATTTGCAAAGTATCGAGATTAATTCGCTTCATTTCCAACGTAAGTTTTGGCTCTACAGTGTCAATTAGCACTTTGGACTCTTTTCCCGTGACCCAGTCTTCTTTTTTCTTGTAATCTCCTCCTTTGGGGAGAATGTATGATCGAAAAGTGTACATACCATCGGGCAACCCTTTACCTATGACGCTTCCACTGAAGATGACCCGGAAGTAGCCTGATCCCATTCTTGCTCGAACATAATCCAGCACTCCCAGGTGTTTTTCTCCGCTGTAGTCATAGAGGCTTACTTGTACGCCATCAATGATATAGGGGGATAAAAAATAAAAATAGTTATAATCTGCGCTGCCATCATTGTTGGGTGATATAGCCAGATTGGGATATGAAAAAGCTGTAACAACCTGATCCATAGTTTCCATTGAGCCAAACCAAAAGATTCCAGGGATAATCATTGTCTGATCACCATAACTCAAAAAAAGACGAAATTCCCGATGACCGGTTGCTGGTATTTTTTCCTCTGTGTAAGCCAATTGGACCTGAAGGATTTGCGATTCGCCAACGTCAAGGGAATGGTTTTGGGGAATATTGAGATGAACAGTGTAGCCAGGATCGTCAGTCCATACTTCATACTTCAATACTGCTGGAGTAGTTCCTTTATTCGTGATAGTCAATTCGTAGTCCACGGTTTCGTCAGGATCAACCTGAAAAAAGGTAATATTTACGGGATCAGCCACCAGGGTGCCTTTTGCTGCTTTTTCAAGGTTCATTCTCCCGGCTCCCTGCCAGTAAACGGAATAGGGTTGACGCGATTGGGGCTGATTCAAGATGTCAACGTAATTAACCAGAAGCGATTTGATTTCAGCGGGGGTCCATTCGGGATGAAGCTGTTTGAGGAGAGCTGCCCCTCCTGCTACGTGAGGGGCTGACATGCTGGTGCCACTGGCGTAGGAATAGTTTTGATGAAAAGACCCTGTTCCTCCTGGAGCACAAGAGAGGATTGAAGATCCTGGAGCAGTAAGATCGGGCTTGAGGTAGAAGTCTGGGGTAGGCCCTTGAGCTGAGAAAGAAGACATCACCGGGATTTGCGAATAGTCAAATCGAAGGATGCTATCAGGATCATCTTCAAAAATCTTTTTAAGCATGAGGCCGTCTTCTTTACTGATAGCCATGGCTGGTATGTAGTCTCCCTCTTCGCCCAGGGTTCCACTGAAAGATCCGCCCACATGATTGTAAATAATGATCATCATTGCTTTGGCTTTTTTGGCTATCAGTGTTTTTTCTTTGAAAGACAGGCCACCTCTTTGAACAAGAACTGCTTTTCCTTCCACTTCCAAACCCTGATAGTCTTTGCTTTCTCCCTGTCCTTTGATATGAACCAGCGACATTTCCTGGGTTTCTGGCAAAGGTGGCGAGTACATCAGCATCTGACCTGGAAAGGTTCCGATTTCGCTCTGGTCTGATTTTCTGACAATAAAGCCTGGTTTTAGCGTTTCATCCGATGAAGCGACTGAAATAACTTTCAGTCCTGAGCTTGGAGAGGAAAGAGGGAAAAGATTGAGAGAGTTGTTTCGCAATCCGTCATTTCCAGCTGAAGCAACGACGATCACACCTGCTTCTGCAGCACGGTCACAAACCAGGGAGAGAGGGTCTTCTGTCCAGCCAAAAAATTTTCCGAGACTGAGATTGACTACATGACAGCCATCGTTGACTGCTGCTTCAAGGGCCATGATGATTGCGCTGCCACCGGTACTTCGTCGGCTTGAAGTAAATACTTTGTATGCCATTAAAGAAGCTTCTGGAGCTACTCCCTTGCCTACCGGATATCCGTTGGCTATCCCTGGTTCTCCATTGCCAGCAACGATGCCTGCTACGTGAGTTCCATGAAAAGCAAGGACTCCATCGTTGGGATTGGGATGCATTTCTGCAAAGTCATAGCCTCCACGTATTTTATAATAACTGCCATCCGGTTTTTGGCCGATGCCTCCGCCCAAATCCCCGTGCCAGTAGTCAATGCCAGTATCAATGATCCCCACCAGGATGTCTTTTCCACTGAGCAGGTCACCATTTTTATCCCTGATTTCCCATGCTTGCGGAGCTGATACGGCTGGGACGGAATATTCCCGATGAAGGTAGTACTCGTTGACGCCATAGAGCTTTTTGATATCAGGATGTTCTGAAAGAGCTTCAAAGCCCTTTCCATCAGTTTTGACAGTGAATCCATTAAAAAGTAGATGATATTGGTAGGTTACTTCGAAAGGTATGGGTTGCATTTGGAAATTATGAATCAGTTTTTGCCTAAATTTATGGAGTTGATTTTTATATAAATCACTACGGTATTCTTGAAGAAAAGAAAAACGGCTTTGCTGCTTAAAAACAGCAAGAGGGGGCTGATGCAATTCTACCATTAATTCTATCTGGTTGATTTCCGAAGCGTATTGGATCAACTCATCAGGGATTTCGGGCTTGATTTGACGACTTTGTGCTGGGTAAAGGCCCCATGAACCAGCTGCTAAAAATCCCAATAAGCATACCACTGTTAGCTTGATTGCTTGAAATTTTCTCATTTTTTCACTCCTATTGCTTTGAATCCTATCGCCATTATTATTTATGACATGAAAATATTTGCAAGCTCTGACATTCATGTTGACTTCAAAAAAAACGCTTCCGCCTTTGAACTGCCCAAAATTTTAGAAAACTCAATTCTCCGAGAAAAAGAAGATTGCGTTTTTGTTATTGTAGGCGATGTAGCACAAAATTTGCCTTTATTTCATAATTTTCTT
Organism: uncultured Caldisericota bacterium; assembly: GCA_964565545.1. GTDB lineage: Bacteria > Caldisericota > Caldisericia > UBA6126 > UBA6126 > T3SED10-260. The sequence goes on from CAZMFK010000050.1 coordinate 5,304, forward strand.
GATTCTTTCCGGCATATAAAAATTCCCAAGCTTTTTACAGCTGGAAATCATGATATTTGGGTTGAGCCTCGAGGGTTGGATTCTTTTATGAAGTATTCTCTTTCACTCAAAGAAGCAGTCCATGATGCCGGATTTCATTATCTTGATTTTGCTCCTTTTGTTCTTGGCAATATTGGCATTGCAGGCAATATAGGATGGTATGATTATTCTTTTCGACGGAATGATTTGCCATTGCCGGAAGATTATCGGATTGTGCGAATTGGCGAAAAAGCATTAACTTCGTGGAATGAGCTTGATACCGAGGATTACCGGCGAAAAACACTATATGCTGAAATCAATGGGCGACTTCACTTGATTACTCGATGGAATGACATAGTTCATATTCGCTGGCAAATGCAGGATGAAGAGTTTGTAGCTTATTGCCTGAAAAAGATACAAAAAGACTTTGACCTTATCCAGGATAAGGTTGATAAAATCCTTTTTTGTTCGCATCATATTCATTTTAGGGATTGTGTCCAATATCGAGACATCCCTAAATGGGATTACAACCTTGCTTATTATGGATCCGAGAAAATCGGAGATTTCCTTTTAGAGCAGAAAAAATTGGCTGCTACCATATTTGCGCATTCTCATGTGCCAGATGCCCGGGTCATCCGCCCAAATCTGATGTCTTACAATTTTCCTTTCGACTATCGTCATCCAGCTCTGCACAGCATCACTATTTAAGAAGAATCAGCGGAACCAGGAGCTTGAAAAGGATTTTTTTTATCATATCCTGCAATGGAAGCGATTAGTCCATATCCATTTTATTGAAAGTCAAATTCTGAAGTTTCGTAGGTTTGGGCGTATTCCAGCAGTTTATTACGAATTTCAGGGGGATTGTTCTCATTGAGCAAATACTGGCGAATTTTCTGAAGGTCAAGTGACGAAAGGGCTTCCCAGACGCCCTGCTCCATCAGCCATTGGCGAAGCTCTTCGTTGTTGCTTTGATTGAGCCCGGGAAAGCGGATGCACTTGCGCTGGCTGATTGCTAATCGGCCTTCTCTGCCCTGCAGTACCTGGCAGGAAGTTCGGCTGGCATAGTCTTCTAATTCCTTCTGGAGGGATTTAAGTTCTTCCTGGATGGCCAACATTTTTTCTTCCTCTTTTTGCATTCTTTTCAACAGGGTCTGATAGCGATATACTAAAAAAACGCCCTCTTCCTGGTCAAAATCCTTGATTGGAAGGGACTTTGTTTTATATTGGTGCTGTTTGGCAGGACAAATAGGCGCATATTCGCACCAGTCACAGAGTATGGACTCCCTGGGGGCAAAACGCTCTTCTTTCAGAATAGTGGAAATTAGTTCCAAAGTGCTTTTTTTTGTTTCTTCAAGTTCTTCAGGGCATTTTCGAATCCGTATTTCTTTGTCAAAAACAAGATAATGCCATACCAGGTCTGTTTCGCGGACTTCATGAAAAAGCTGTTCGATACCCATTTGATAAAGAGCCAGCTGGCGATCTTGCTGTAGCAGATTTTTTGAGGGAAGTCGAGAAGAAGTTTTATAGTCATGGATCTCGTAAGTGCCATCAGGACGAAGGGCAAGACGATCGATGAAACCAACGATTTCGTATGATTCGAGTTTAAAAGCAATCGGATATTCGGTGCCAAGCGTTTTGCTTTCAGCAAAGGGGTGATATCGCCGATAATACTGAATAAGGGAGCTTCTGCCAGTTTTTTTGTATTCTGCGGAACTAAGACCTTTTTTGATGATCCGTACCTGGGGTCCCCAATTCTCGCTCCAGCAATCTTCATAAGAAGAAAGCATTTCTTCCAGGGTAGGCACTTTGCATAAATTGGTTTCCTGGTACAAGTTTTCAAGTACTTCGTGAATTCTAAGTCCCAGATATTGTTCGATACTCTCAAAAGGATGGGGAGGTGGAATCTCATCAATATACTTGAATTTAAATTGCATTGGACAATTTTCATAGCAAGAAAGACGACTATTGGAAAAAGTTTTCATCTTTTGGCTCCTTGTTTTTCATATTTACTATTGTCGTAAAATTCACGCAAATGAGAAGAGCCTGAAAAAAAAGTTAAGCTGGTAAAACTTTTTTAATTGGATATAATGAGAAAAAATTAGCACTATAAGGAGCTGAGATGACAGAAGAGCTGACTCCTGCTATGCAGCAATATCTCGAAGTCATCTTTGATCTTACCCAAAAGCAAGGCGAGGCAGGAGTTGCCGCTATAGCTCAACAAATGAACGTAACCAAATCCGGAGTCAGCCAAGCGCTGGATATGCTCAAACAGCTCTCTATGATCAGCCATCCTCGCTATGGAAAAGTTTTTTTAACCTCCAAAGGAAGAAAAACCGCCCAATGGATTCGTCAAAAGCACGATGTGTTGACTCGCTTTTTTGTAGAAATTTTAGGAGTGGATGCTGATACGGCTGAAGAGGATGCCTGCAAAATTGAGCACGTTATCAGCAGGATTACTTTTAATAAACTTCTGGAATTCCTTGAATCGAAAGAATAGCTGGTTAACCTTTCCAAAGAAATTGAACTGCATCTATCAAAAGTTTTAGGGCTGCCAGAAAAGTAATAACAATGAACAAAGGCCTGATAAAAGCTATTCCTTTTCGGAAAGCAGTCCTGGAGCCAGCCAGAGCTCCAAAAAACATGGCTACAGCTACAGGAATGCCAACGGCGTACCAAATTTTTCCATGGAGGGCAAAAAGCACCAGGGATACGGCATTGCTGATAAAGTTTAGTACCCGGGCATTGCCTCCGGCATGAAGAAAATCCAGGCCAAAACCTTTGATAAACATGAACATAAGAAATGATCCTGTGCCCGGACCAAAAAAGCCATCATAAAAACCAATCAGTAAAGCAAAAAAAGCCCCCAGAAACCATTGCAATGAATTAGGATTTTTTATCTCCTGAATCTGACCAAGTGTTTTTTTTCTAACTGTATAAATGCCTACCAGCAAAATCATTCCTGTAATTACGAAACGCAGATAGAGCGTAGGAATAGCAATTACTGTTCGTACTCCAAAGAAAGCACCTACAAGCGAAAAAGGAACAAGAACCCCGAGAAGGTTCCAGTTAACTTTGCCTTCCTGTATATACCGGATAGAGCTAGTCAGGGAATTGGCGGTAGCAGAGAATTTGTTGGTACCCAAAGTTAGGTGGGGAGGGACTCCTGCCATAATGAAAGCAGGAATGCTAATCATGCCTCCACCTCCAGCTATTGAATCGACAAAGGCAGCAACAAAGCCTGCCAGGCAAAGGAGAACAATACTCAGAGTCGGCATATTTGGAAGGCATCCACCATATGCTGAATGGCTGTGAGCATATTTCGGTAAATCAGGTAGGACTGGTTTTCAGT
>CAZMFK010000051.1:0-7967 GCA_964565545.1 uncultured Caldisericota bacterium
TTTAGCTCGAAGAAAGTTCTTGGGATAAATTGTCGTATTTCAATTTCTCTGTCAACAAGAATTGCCAGGGTAGGGGTTTGGACGCGACCTAATGAGTATAAATCACCCATCCTACGGGTAAAGGCGCGGGTGGCATTAATGCCTACTATCCAGTCAGCTTCAGAGCGACATTTAGCTGCATGAGACAGCGCATCGAATTCATCTCCTGGTCGTAACTTTTGAAAAGCAGTTTGTATGGCTTCATTGGTCATGGATGAAAGCCAGAGGCGCTGATGTTTCTTTTTGGAACCTGAATATTCAAAAATATTCCTGAAAATTAGCTCACCCTCCCGACCTGCATCGCAGGCATTGATGATCTCTTTCACTTCTCTTTTTTTTATCAATCCAGCAATCACCTGAAGATGCTTTTCAGTTTTTTTAATTGGTTTCCAGGTGAAGTTGTCTGGAATGATAGGCAGTTTTTGTAAGGTCCAAAACTTGAAACTTTTGTCATAATCTTCGGGCTCTGCTAATTCAAGCAAATGACCATAAGCCCAGGTAATCAAAAAATCATCAGAAACCAGGTGGTCGCTTTTTTTTTCAAAGGACCCCAGTGTTCGGGCAATATCTTTAGCAACAGAAGGTTTTTCTGTAAGAATCAAGATTTTCATTAAAGCCTGCCTTTTGGTTAGGGTTGAAAAATCAAAATGGTGGACCTGACGAGATTTGAACTCGTGACCTCCTGCATGCCATGCAGGCGCGCTCCCAGCTGCGCCACAGGCCCACAACGCATTTGCATGGAAATCAGTTTAATCATTTGGGACAAGAATGCAAATATCATTAAAAAATTAATGCAAATCATAAAGTAGTTATATACATCCAAGACGGAAAAAAGTAAAATATAATTTTGGTATTTAATAAATGAGAGCTTCAGCGATGAAGTTGGGAAGGAAGGCTTATAGTGGCTTTATTATTAAATTTGCCAGTCAGAGAAATTATGAAGCAATGCTTTTATTCAATTCATCAGGATGCTCTGGTGGAAGAAGCTGCCAGGATTATGGTTGAGCATCATATCAATGGTTTGCCGGTGCGCAACGACCAAAATGACATTGTTGGAATTATTACCCAGGGCGATCTGCTGGTAAAAGCTACCGGAATAAGGCTTTTTACGCTTTGGCCCTATGGCTCATATGAATCAAACGAAGAAATGATGAAAGAATATCAAAAAATGATTGGCACCAGGGTTTCTGAAGTGATGAACGACAAACCCATCACTATTGATCCTGACAGACCAATTTCTTATGCTGCTGAACTGATGTATAAAAAAAGAATCAAACAGCTTCCCGTGGTTGAAAACAACAAAATTGTAGGATGCATCAGCCGAACGGATATTATTGAGCTTTTGTTTCGGAAAGAAGACTGATGAATCTTAGCAAAATTATCGCATTGCTTGAAAACTATTGGGAGGCGCAAGCTTGCACTATCCTTCCTGCTTTTGACATGGAAGTGGGCGCTGGCACCATGGCGCCATACACTTTTTTTCGTGTGCTTTCCAAAAAACCTGCTGGCATTTGTTATGTGCAACCTTCCAGAAGGCCTACCGATGGCAGGTATGCCATTAATCCCAATCGGGTATATAAGCACTTACAGATGCAAGTTATTGTAAAACCCGTTCCGGACAATATTCAAGCTATTTATTTAAAAAGCCTCGAAAGTCTTGGAATCTCAAACCAGCTTCATGACATTCGCTTTGTGGAAGACAATTGGGAAGCTCCTACTCTTGGTGCCTGGGGAGTAGGCTGGGAAGTGTGGCTTGATGGCATGGAAATCACTCAATTTACTTATTTTCAACAAGCAGGCGGAATTGATCTGGTTGATCCTGCAGTAGAGATTACCTATGGTTTGGAAAGACTGGCTTTGTATATTCAAGAAAAAGACTCAATTTATGAGATGCAGTTTGGCAACAATGACACCTACGCTGATCTGCGTTACCTGGAAGAAAAAGAGCATTCGGTCTATTGTCATGAATTAGCAGACCCAAAGAGGCTTTTTGCCTTGTTTGATATAAGTTTTGAGGAAGCCCAACAGTGCATAAATCACCAATTGGTTCTTCCAGCGTATGAATATGCTTTGAAGTGTTCGCATTTATTCAATATTCTTGACACGAGAGGAGCTTTATCGGTCAGCGAAAGGGCCCGATATCTTGGTCAGATAAGAAAAATTGTCAAACAATGTGCTGCCAAGTACCTGGAAGGAGAAAAGGATGCCCAATCTTCTGATTGAAATCGGAATGGAAGAACTGCCCTCTTCTTATATGAAAGAGCTAAATAACATGCTCATGGAAAAGTTTGTTAGCTTTCTTGCTGATCATCGCTGGTCTTATCAAAAAGTTGATGTTTTTCTAAGTCCACGCCGAATTGTCTTTTATGCTTTTGATATCGCTACAGCCCAAACTTCCTGTGTCCAAAAACTAAAAGGCCCTCCGGTTACTCTGGCTTTGGACAATCAGGGTCAAGCTACTCCAGCTTTGAAGGGCTTCCTTAATAAGTGCGGAACTGATCAATGGAATCAGGAAGAAACCCCCCAAGGAGCATATGTATTTGCCCTGCTCCAAATGGAAGCTTTAACCCTGGAAGCATTTCTTGTAAAGCATTTTCCATCTTTTATTCACCAATTGCCACTAAAAAAAACGATGAAATGGAAAAAGTACACCTTTATTCGTCCCGTGCGATGGCTTTGCGCGCTGTATGGCTCGATGCTTATTCCCTTGGAGCTTTTTGGCGTTGGGTCTTGCAAGTTTATCTCCGGTCTTCATGGCGAAAACCAAATACCTATGAATTCTTCCGAAGAATATTTTCAAACCATAAAAGAGCATGATTTGGTCATTTCCATGCAAGAGCGTATAGATCAAATCAAGTCTGCTATCCCTGTGCTCTCAGATGATTCACCCATTGTTGAGAATGCCAATCGCACTGAATCTCCCCAAGTAATCAAAGCATCATATCCAGCCAAGTATGCTGCTTTGCCAGCTGAAGTGATATATACAGTGATTAATGATCAGATGAAGTGTTTTCCAGAGTTTGCAATCAACGATAAAAAGGCTGGAGATAGTTTCTATTTTGTCATGAATGGAAAAAAAGACCAGTCCATGGTTCGCAAAGGTTTTGAAAAAGTAGTTTCCGCAAGACTTAATGATGCCTCCTATTTTTTTGACCAGGATACCAAAGAATCTATGTCTGACCGATATAAAAGACTTCAGGATATGATTTTCATGGAAAAGCTGGGTACTATTGGCGATAAGATGAATCGAATACATCAAGCCTATCTTCAGCTTGGTCTAAAGGATAGCTATCCACAGCTCGAAAACTTGCTGTATTTAATGAAAAACGATCTTTCGTGCACTCTGGTATCCGAGCTCCCTGAGCTTCAGGGAGTAATGGGAAGAATTTATGCATTGAAAGAACAGATTTCGGAAGAAATTGCCTTTGCCATCGAAGATCACTACAAACCTCGCCATGAGCAAGATTCCATGCCTCGCTTTTTTATAGCGGTTTTGGCAGGCATCATAGATCGAAGTGACACGCTTATTGGTTCCATAGGAATGGGCATTCCGTTTTCGGGATCTGCTGACCCATTTGGTCTTCGAAGATGTATGAATGGATTAGTGCGGCTTCTTTTTGATTTTGATATACCCTTTTCATTGGGAAAAATGTTAGATGTCTTTAAGAATATTTACCAGGCAAGCAATCTTTCTTTTACTAAAAGCTATGAAGAAACAATGGTCATATTTAGTGATTGGTTGAATCAAAGAACATATTCAGTGCTGGCTCAAACTTATCGTTACGATTTGGTGCAAGCAGCTATGAATGATGCCAGTCAATATCCAAGACAAATACGTAGCAAACTCGATATTCTTCAAGAAGAAAAATCTCAGCCAGAATTCCAAAATCTATGTGAATCTTATACTCGAATTAATAACCTGTTAAAAAACACCACACCTGCAGGACCTATCCAAATTAAGCTTATGGAACAACCCGAAGAACATGGGCTTTTCCAATCTCTGGAAGAAGCTTGCAAAGCAGTAATGGATAGTCCAGCTTTAAGCAAAGAGACTTTCAAGTTTTTGTATCAGCTTAATCAACCGGTTCAGCTTTTTTTTGATCATGTTTTTGTCATGAGCGAGCAAGAGCAAATCAAAAATAATCGCCTTAGAATCATATATGAAGTGAGAGAATTAATACATCGTTTTTTTGATTTATCAAAAGTAGTTTTTGAAGGAGGAAATTCTTTGTGAGTAAATTTGTTTATCAGTTTGAAGAAGGTACGGGGCAAATGAAGGAAATTTTGGGAGGAAAAGGAGCAGGCCTCGCAGAAATGGCACGATTGGGAATACCTGTTCCTCCTGGATTTACTATCACTACTGAGGTTTGTAGATATTATTACGAACATCAGCATCAATACCCGGATCATCTTTATGATGAAATTCGTGATCATCTCCATCAAATGGAGGAAAAAACTGGAAAAACCTTTGGAGGACTTCATTATCCTTTGCTGGTCTCTGTTCGTTCTGGCGCAAAGGTAAGTATGCCAGGAATGATGGACACGATTTTGAATCTTGGTCTTAATGACGCTATCGTTTCGGAATGGACAAAAGACAAAAACAAGGAACGCTTTGTTTTAGATTCTTATCGAAGGTTGCTTCAAATGTTTGGGAGCGTTGTTTTTGAGATGAAGCATGAAAGTTTTGAAGCTATTCTTGGCTCCCTCAAATCTCTTAAGGGTGTATCTTTGGATAACGAACTAAACGCTGATGATTTAAGAAAACTAATTAAGGATTATCAGGAGCTGTACCTAAAAGAAAAAGGCAAAGCTTTCCCTCAGGATCCCTGGGAACAACTTGTTGCATCAATTAATGCTGTAGTTAAATCATGGAATAATGAAAGGGCTATTGTATACAGAAAATTAAACAAAATTGAGGGACTTATTGGCACAGCAGTCAATGTGCAAAGCATGGTTTTTGGAAATCTAAATGATCAATCAGCAACAGGTGTGTGTTTTACTCGAGATCCTTCGACAGGCAATCCTGAGCTATATGGTGAGTTTCTGATCAACGCTCAGGGAGAAGATGTGGTTGCTGGCATCCGAACACCCAAAAAAATACATTTGCTGGAAGATCATCTGCCACAGGCTTATCAGCAATTGCTTGATACCTGCCAAATGCTTGAAAAGCATTATCGCGAAATGCAGGATATCGAATTTACCATTGAAAATGAAAAATTGTTTATGCTTCAGACTCGATCTGGGAAACGCACAGGTGCTGCGGCTATTCGCATTGCTTATGATATGCATGGGGAAGGTCTGATAACCCGTCCTGAAGCTTTATTAAGAGTTCATCCGGATCAGGTGAGTCAAATGCTGCATAAACGTTTTGATGAAAAAGAGAAGAAGAACTACTCTCTTTTAGCCAAAGGACTTCCCGCTTCTCCCGGAGCAGCAACAGGCAAAGTCGTTTTTACTGCAGACGAAGCTGAAATACAGGCAGCTCAAAACGAAAAAGTGATCCTTGTTCGAGAAGAAACTTCTCCTGAAGATATCAAAGGCATGCATAGTTCCCAGGGAATTTTAACTGCCCGTGGAGGGATGACTTCTCATGCTGCAGTTGTTGCACGTGGAATGGGCAAATGTTGTGTGTCAGGGGCAGATGGGATCCATATTGATGAAAAAGCTAAAACTTTTAAAACTACTGACGGTACAATTATTAAAGAAGGCGACACTATCAGTCTTGATGGTTCTCTTGGAGAGGTGTTTCAGGGGGCTCTGCCAGTCATTGACCCGGTCATTGGCATTGAATTTGAGTCTTTGCTCCAATGGTCAGATGAATATCGAAAACTTAAAATCCGTACCAATGCAGACACTCCGGCAGATGCTTTGCAGGCCAGGCGATTTGGTGCAGAAGGAATTGGTTTGTGTCGGACAGAACATATGTTTTTTGAGGGTGACAGAATTAAAGCAGTTAGGGAGATGATCCTGTCAGATTCTTCCGACCTTAGACAAAAAGCTCTTGACAAGATATTACCCATGCAAAAAGAGGATTTTATTGGTATTTTCAGAGCTATGAAAGGTTTTCCAGTAACCATCCGCTTACTCGATCCTCCTTTGCATGAATTTCTTCCTACTTCAGAAGAGGATATCCATGAATTATCTCAAATGCTGGGAAAAGAGCCTGAGGCAGTTAAGGCCAAGATATTTGCTCTAAAGGAAATCAATCCAATGCTCGGTCACCGTGGGTGTCGCCTGGGCATCACTTATCCGGAAATTACGCGTATGCAGACAAGAGCTATTATTGAAGCAGCTTGCTATTTGCAGCAAGAAGAAAACTTGACTGTCAAGCCCGAGATTATGATACCTTTGGTTGGTACTGCCCAGGAATTTATTGTTCAAAAAGAGTTGATTGACCAAACTGCAAAAGAAGTCATGGCAGAAAAGCAGTTGAGTATCGCTTATCTAATAGGAACCATGATTGAAGTGCCCAGGGCTGCCTTGACTGCAGAAGAAATAGCCCAAGTAGCTGAATTCTTTTCTTTTGGCACTAACGACCTGACCCAGATGACTTATGGATTTTCAAGAGACGATATCAATAAGTTTCTTCCCCAATATCTTGAACTGAAAATCCTAAAAGAAGATCCTTTTGCAACACTGGACAAACATGGGGTGGGCCAGCTAGTTCGGATGGCAGTTGCTGGAGGAAGATCCAGCAATCCAGGGATTAAACTGGGAATTTGTGGTGAGCATGGAGGAGATCCTGACTCGATTGATTTTTGCCATGAAGTTGACCTGGACTATGTCAGTTGTTCTCCCTACCGTGTTCCAGTAGCGCGGATATCAGCCGCAAGGGCAGCTCTCCTTCGACAGAAAAGTTAAACATGATATTTGCAGGACAGGCATGTCAGCACAAGAATGCTTGTCCTGCCAGAGGAATCCCATATAGCCCATGAATCTTGAGGAATACATTTATAAAATTAAAGAGCAGCTTGATATTGTTGCTTATATACAAACATTGCTTCCTTTGAAAAAAGCTGGTCGCAATTGGGTAGGGCTATGTCCCTTTCATGTGGAAAAAACTCCCTCATTTACTGTCAGTGCTGAGAAAGGGATATTTTACTGTTTTGGATGTCATGCTGGAGGCGATTTAATTGCTTTTACGCAACAATTTGAGCATCTTGATTTTCGAGAAGCAGTAGATTTTTTAGGAGAAAAAGCAGGTCTTCCTCCTTTGCAATGGGGATTATCGTCTTCGCAAAGCCCAGATACAAAAAATATCATTCAGGAAATGCTCAGATTTGCGCTGCAATATTATCAGCAAAATTTGGGAAAATGCTCTCAAGCAAAAGCTTATCTTGCCAATAGAAACATACAATCCTCCAGTATTGATCTCTTTCAGCTTGGATATGCTTCTCCCTATGATGATCAGTTTATTAAAAGTTTACAAGAAAAAGGATTTGATTTACAGATGGGAGCTCATCTGGGATTGATATTAAAGGATTCCCAGGGCCAATATTTTCCATATTTCAGAGATCGAATACTTTTTCCAATTTTCAGCGCTCAGGGTTTTTTGCTTGGTTTTGGGGGTAGAGCTTTGGGAGAAAACACACACCCAAAATATCTTAACAGTCCTGAGCATTCTTATTTTCATAAAGGAAAGCATCTTTTCGGGCTTAATGTTGCAAAAAACAAACTGAAAATTGGTGATTCGCTTGTTATTGTGGAAGGTTACATGGATGTTGTAGCGCTTTATCAGAATGGCATTGAAAACGTTTGTGCCTCTCTCGGGACAGCATTTAGCTCTGAACAGGCAAAACTAGCATCCAAGCACGCTTCTCAGCTTATGTTTTGTTATGATAACGACCATGCCGGAGTTCAAGCTACTCTAAGAGCATTGGATATCGTCATCCCGATCCAGATAAACTGTAAAGCAATGTCTTTGCCTG
>CAZMFK010000051.1:7977-8667 GCA_964565545.1 uncultured Caldisericota bacterium
CTCAAGCTATGCCAAAATGCTTTAATGCCTCTGGACTATATTTGGCTCAAATTGTGGGAAAATACAAAAAAAACTGATCCATATGCTGTGGATCAGGCCATTTCGCAGCTTTTAGCCAAACTTACGCAGATGCCACATTTAAGCCAGGTAGAAGATATATTAAAACGGATAGCTTTGGATACCCAATTATCCCTCAGGGTTCTGAATGATCGTTTACAGAGAATTCAAGGCGGCTCCTTGAGGCAAAATCATCGAAAGATAATTTCCCGACCAAGAGCGGGGTCCTTTATTCCCTCAGAGGAAGGCGAGAGAGTTATTTTAAAGTCACTTTTGGAAAGTACTAATCCTGATTTTCAAGAAATGATTGTCAGCCGTATTGATGCCAGTGATTTTGCCTCGGAACAGCACCAGAAACTTTTTCAATATTTAAAAGAAGAATTTAAAAAAAATGGGTATCTTCTAAATAAAGAAATTCTTATACGTTTGGCAGATAAGGAATTAATACGGCTGGTTTCTGAACTATTTCTTATTGATGATAGTTTTTATAATGATACAGCGGTATTGGAGTGTGTATTGAAAACAGAAGAAAACAAAACAAAAAAACAAAAAATAATACATTTATCCCAACAAATCATATTGGCTGAAAAATCAGGCGACCTTGAATTAAGCAAGCAATTAAGGGAGGAGTTA
>CAZMFK010000052.1:0-8567 GCA_964565545.1 uncultured Caldisericota bacterium
ATTTCCTCCTTTTAACCTTACTTTAAGCCAATATCTTTCATTAATATTGATTCCAGTAGCCATTGGATTATACATAGTATTTAGCCACACTCAATTGATACGTCAGGTTGAAGGTGAAATAGAATCAAATATTGGACAAGTTATTGACAACTCTTCCTTTTCTGAAGTTGAAAACGAAACTTATATTGAGTAGCTTTTCTTAATAATTGGAATAAATGTCAAACTCAGCTGGATTAGGGTAGTTATTTGGCAATTCTGCTTCTTTTGCTTTTTTCCTGATCCATTCCAGTATAAAACTTTCTCCAATCAACGGCATTAAAAACTGATGATCATGTTTAAGGGCATCAAGCGCATCGAAAAGATTTCGCGGAATATCTTCATTTATTTTTATTTGTTCAGGATTTTCAGGATCAATTTTATGTTCAATGCCGTCCATACCTGCAAGGAGGAGAGCAATTAGCGTATAGTAAGGGTTGCATGCTGCATCCGCAGTACGATACTCGAAACGAGTTTCTTCCAAGCGTGTATATGCTGGTATGCGAATGGCTGCATTTCGACTCGATTTTGCAAAAGACTTATCTTGAGGAGCTTCATATCCAGATATCAAGCGTTTGTAAGAGTTGGTTGTAGCATTGCTGAAAGCCATAATGGCCCCAAGATGGCGGAGAATACCCCCCATAAAATACATGCCCTGTTTGCTTAAGCGGTATTTGTTATTTTCATCAAAAAACAAGGATTCTCCTTTATCGTTTACAAGGTACATATGTAAATGCATTCCTGATCCAGGCAAGCCATACATGGGTTTTGGCATAAAATTGGCAACTAATTGGAACTCATGAGCAACATTTCGAACAATATGCTTGCCCATGATAATTGCGTCAGCAGCTTTTTCCAGTGGAAGGAAATCCAATTCAATTTCGCACTGGCCAGGTAAACCAACTTCATGATGGTGATATTTGACAGGTATTCCTGCATTTTCAAGCTCCTGGACCATATGCATTCTTACGTCCGGAAACGCATCAAAAGGACTGCTTGAATGATATCCCTTGGATTGATTGACAATGGCTTCGTCATAGCTAATCTGAATAAAATTATCATCAGAAGCAAGGGAGTAATCCTGTTGCGAAAAAAGATAAAACTCTAATTCAGGCAATACCATAAGCTGATAGGCATATCCCTTTTCTTTAAGATGAAGAGCAGCCTGGCGAACCATCCATCGGGGATCAAACGGAAATATCTCCGGAGCAGAATTTTCAGAAGGAAAATGTCCGATATTGCCAAAAGCCGTTGCGCAGGGCAAATCACTGAATGGATTGCTTTTTAAGGTAGCCATTTCAGGAATAATGACTAAATCTGATTTTGTAACTTCGGAATAATTAAGGTTGGATGCGTCAAATCCAATGCCTTGTTTAATAACATTCTCATCAATATAGGATGTGGGTAAAGAGATTGTTTTTAATTTTCCAAAAAAATCGATCAAATGTAAGTCAAGAAAAGCATATTTGTTTTTTAAATCCTGAATTTCCTTGTTCAAGAAAAACCTCCCATATATTATCAACTTTTCTTATGATACTATTCTATGATAAGTAGGATTAAAAAAGCAAATATCAAACAATTGTAATATAAGCTGAATTATTTGAATTAGTCGCTACTTGTGATAAAATAGAAAGCTGGCATTTATTATAGTTTGGAGTGAAATTGAATGAGTAATGAAGAAGTAAAAATGAATGATTACATGGCTTCCAGCATCAAAGTCCTTGAAGGCCTTGAGGCTGTTCGAAAACGTCCTGCCATGTATATTGGATCTACTGACAGCAGAGGATTAAATCATCTAGCTCTAGAAGTTATTGACAACAGCATCGACGAAGCTATGGCCGGACATTGCGATCAGATTCGCATTATTCTTGAGGAGCCTGACATCCTGTCGATACATGACAACGGAAGAGGGATACCTGTCGATATCCATCCACAATTAGGCATTTCAGGTGTCGAAGTAGCTCTTACCAAGCTTCATGCCGGCGGGAAATTTGACGCAAAAAGCTATAAAGTTTCAGGAGGTCTTCATGGAGTAGGAATATCGGTGGTGAACGCCCTGTCTGAATGGCTTTCGGTCAAGGTTTCTCGTGATGGAAAAGTGTATCAGCAAACCTTCAGCAGAGGAATACCAACTTCTGAACTGGTAGTTATTGGTGATGCTCAGGATAGAGGTACTGTCATTTCATTTAAGCCGGATATGGATGTTTTTGAAGATACCTCTTTTGATACTGGATTTTTGAAGAATCGCTTCAAAGAGTTGGCTTTTTTAAACAAAAATCTTCGCATAGAATTTGTAGACAAAGTAACCGAATCCGTTACGCAATTTCATTATGAAGGGGGCATTCAGGAATATATTCTGCACATTAATGAAAATGAAAAAATTATCCCTGAGCAGCCCATCTATATATCAAGAGATGATGAAGACTTTTTTGCCGAACTGGCTTTTTGCTATAATACAAAATTCGGTGAAAATATTTATTCCTATGTCAACAGCATTCATACTCGTGACGGAGGAACTCATGTCTATGGATTCAGGGCAGCACTGATCAACGTAATCAACGAAAAAGCCAATTTACTCAAATACAATAAAGACCAAAATGGCAAAAAAGAGCTCTTTTCTATCGAAGATATCAAGGAAGGGCTTTCAGCTATAGTTAACGTTCGCCTCCATGATCCCCAATTTGAAGGCCAAACCAAAGGACGTTTGGGCAACAGCTTTGTCAAAAAACGTGTCGAAGAGATTGTTGCACAGGATTTTTCGTTTTTTCTTGATAAAAATCCAGATATTGCCAAGCGAGTCATTGAACGTTGTCTGGTTGCCAAAGATGCACGCGAGGCTGCAGCTAAAGCAAGAGATCTTATTCGCAGAAAAAGTTTCCTAAGCAACTCAGTTTTGCCTGGAAAACTAGCGGATTGTTCTGAAAAGGATCCTGAAAAATCCGAACTTTTCATCGTGGAGGGCGATTCTGCAGGAGGCAGCGCCAAGCAGGGCAGAGATCGGCGAACACAAGCTATTTTGCCCCTTCGAGGCAAAATTCTAAATGTAGAAAAAGCTCATCTGGATAAAATATTGGGCAATGAAGAAATCAAAGCCCTTATTGCTGCTCTTGGCACAGGTATTGATAAAGATTTTGATATAAAAAAGCTTCGGTATAATAAAGTTTTTATTATGACCGATGCTGATGTTGACGGATCCCATATTCGCACTCTTTTATTGACTTTGTTTTATCGCTATATGTATCCTTTAATCGAAAATGGTAATATTTATATTGCCCAACCGCCTTTGTATCTAATTATGCACAATCGCCAGGAAACATATGTATACAATGATCGGGAGTTGCAGGAAAAACTAAAAACCATTGAAGGAAAATATGAAATTCAGCGTTATAAAGGTCTTGGAGAAATGAGCGCAGAGCAATTATCCCAAACGACCATGAATCCTCAAAATAGGGTCATCCTAAAAGTGAATATCGACGACCTGCTTTCTTCGGAAGAGATTTTTACTATCCTAATGGGAGAAAAAGTTCAGCCCCGAAAAGAGTTTATTCAAAAGCATGCACATGAAGTGGTCAATATTGATATCTAACCAAAAGATCAAAATCAAGGAGCAATAAAAAATGGCAAAGAAAGAAGATATACGCATCGGGGAAGTCATTGTTGATGTACCTTTAGAATCTGAAATGAAAAAATCCTACCTTGAGTATGCGATGAGCGTGATCATTGGCAGGGCTTTACCAGATATCCGCGATGGACTGAAGCCAGTTCATCGTCGAATACTCTTTTCAATGCTTGAATTGGGAAATTTACCCAACAAGCCATTTAAGAAATGTGCCAAAGTGGTGGGGCAGGTTTTAGGTAATTACCACCCTCATGGTGAATCTTCCATATATGATTCTTTGGTTCGTATGGCGCAGGAGTTTTCCATGAGGTATCCGCTGATTGACGGTCATGGCAACTTTGGTTCAATTGATGGTGATTCACCTGCTGCTATGCGTTATACCGAAGCCAGGCTATCCAAAATTAGTCTTGAGCTTTTAGATGAAATCAACCAGAGCACTGTTCCTTTTATGAAAAACTTCGACGCTACTGCTGAAGAGCCAATTTACCTTCCATCCAAAATCCCCAATCTCCTGCTTAACGGATCCAGTGGTATCGCTGTAGGTATGGCAACTAATATCCCCCCTCACAATTTAGGTGAAATTATTGATGGCCTATTGTTGGTAATTGATCAACCGGATTGTAGTATTGATGATATGATGGGATGCGTCAAAGGTCCTGATTTTCCTACCGGTGGGCGTATTACTGGATTCAATGGGATTAGAAGTTATTTTGAGACCGGACGGGGTAGCATTCGTTTGCAGGGCAAAGGTCATGTCGAGGAAGAGCATCGATACAATATGTATGTGATTGATGAAATCCCCTACCAGGTCAACAAAGCAGAGCTAATTAAAAAAATTGCTGAACTTGCCAAAGATAAGAAAATTCAAGGCATTACCGATTTAAGAGACGAAAGCGATCGCAATGGCATAAGGGTAGTTATAGAGCTGAAGAAAAACATTAATCCCTATATATTTGAAAATCAACTTTATAAAATGACTCAATATCAGATTAATTTTGGCGTTATCATGCTGAGTCTGGTAAACCAGATTCCTAGAGAATTGGGAATGATTGATTTGCTCAAACACTTTATTGATCATCGGGAAGATATTATCACCAAACGAACTCAATTTGAACTCAATAAGTCCCTTTCTCGCAGACATGTGCTTGAAGGTCTAAAAATAGGTATAGCCCACATTGATCAAGTTATTGAGATTATCAGGAAGGCTGAAGACTCTAATGAAGCTAAAGCAGTTTTATCCAAAACTTTTGAATTGAGTGACCCTCAAGTAAATGCTATTCTGGATATGTCATTGAGTAAGTTGACTAACTTGGAAAAAAAGCGAATTGATGACGAAATTGGAAAGCTTTCTGAGTATATCTCCTCATTGGAATTTATCATTGCCACACCCGAAAACCTTCGAGCTGAAGTGCGAAAGGAGCTTGTTGAAATCAAGCAACGATATTCAGATCCCCGTAAAACAGAGGTTACTCCAGAAAATGGTTCGGGCTTCTTGATGGATGAAGACTTGATCCATGACGATAAAGTGGTCTTGATACTAACCAAAGATGGATATATCAAGCGTATGAAAGCAGAAACATACAAAACTCAAAGTAGAGGTGGAAAAGGTAATAAAATTACCATGAAAAAACCAGATGATGAAGTCCAGGATATATTCTGCACATCCAATCATCAATATGTTTTGTTTTTTTCCAATTTGGGTAAAGTGTATTCCAAAAAAATCTACTCTATACCTGAAGCTGATCGCTCCCAAAAAGGCACTCCTCTCTCTTATTTGCTTCCATTGGATTCCGAAGAGTTTATTTGTACAGCCATATCATTTGCTCAGTTTGATCCTAATCAAAGTTTCATTATGGTTACGAGACAGGGAGTCGTTAAAAGGGTAGTGACCAAAGCCTTTGAAAATATCCGCAAGACCGGCATTATTGCTATTAAGCTACGTGAAGGCGATAGGCTTAGAAAAGTTCGTCTGATTGGCGAAAAAGACATCATTGTCATTGTTACCAAAAAAGGTAATGCAGTTCGTTTCCAACCGGTTTTTCGAAGCATGGGAAGAAGCAGCATGGGAGTTCGGGGAATCCGCCTGGGAACTGATGATGAAGTCATCGGCATGGAAATAGAAGAAGCTCATCACGCTCTGTTATGTATTACTGAAAAAGGATATGGCAAAGCAACTCCCTTTGAGAAATTTAGGCAGACCCGACGAGGAGCAAAAGGTGTTAAAGCCATGAAAATTGATAAGAATACTGGTCCTATAGCTGCCTGCAGAACGCTTCACCGTAAAATGAAGCTAATAATTACTACCTCCAATGGCAAAGTGATCCAGATTCAAACTAAAACCATTCCCCAGTTAAGTCGAATTTCCAAAGGAGCACGCTTAATTCGGGTGGATAAAGATGATAAGGTTATTGCTATTGCTCGCGAGATAGAAGACAATGAAGAATAAAGGAGGGATGAATGAAAAAAGAAAACATGCCATCTGAATCTTCCGTTTCTAAAAAGGTTTCCTTTTTATCTTATTTTAAGGATGTTTTTGTTCAAGCAAGCATCGGTTCTGAATTAGCAGCAGGCATAAGCACTGCTTTGGTTTCTATTTTTGCTATTCTCGGGGGAATTAAGTTGATTTCTAATGCTATCAGCCAGAACACTTCCCTCTTTTTTATTTTAGCAGCATTTGCTCTATTGATTTCCGGAATAATAACCGTTATTGCAACCTTTTATACTCGTTTTCCTTTGATTTTTACTCTTTCAATTGGGGTTAATACTTTTTTAACGGCATTTTTAATAAGCCGCTTCAATCTTGATTGGTCATCAGCTTTGGGATTATTACTGTTGGAGTCTGTTGTTTTTTCTTTGATTGTTTTATCTCCATTTCCAAAAAAGTTTTTGTCCAAAATGCCAGATTTTTTTCATGTTGCATGGCCAGCATGTATTGGTGGCATACTAGTTTCGGTAGCATTGATAAGTGGTAAAGTAATTGAATTTCAGGGATCAGCAGGCATCACAATTTTTAATCTCTCTAAACCAGAAGTGTTTCTCTTTTTTGTGGGTTCTATTACTGCCTTCCTGCTATTTCGCCAAAAAAAGTTCCACTTTTATGGTTTCATCCCCCTATTGATGGCGCTCTATGCTATGATTTTTCCAACCGTATCGGGCGTAAATATGAATAAAGGAATTATTATGGGAGGAGCGTTTTTTGTAGGTTGGCTACTACTTCATTCCATATTGGTTGATGCTAAGAAAAGAAAATCCCTTGTCATTTCGCTGTCAACTTTGGTTTTAGGTCTTGCGATTGCAATTGTATTTTCGGATAAAATACCTGACGCTATCCTTCCTGCTCCTTTTAAATGGCTTGGAGATACGGGAGTATTTTATTTTCCTTCTTTGACATATTTAAAAGAAATTCTGGGCTTTCCTTTTGTTACTTTGGGGAGCATATTTTCTCAGTTCAATGTTCTTTGGTCAGTTTTTCTATCTTTGCTAATTTTCCACTTTATTACCAGCTGGGCTTTGATATCAACTCTTTCCAATCCCATGAGAGAAAATTTTAATTCAATCCAAGCGCATGATGCTGCTGAAAAAAGGTATTTTGCTATTGAGGGTGCATCAAACATGATTAGCTCTCACCTTTGCTTGGGTGGAGGAACTTATTCCATTGGATCACTTTTTGTATATATCTTTGGAGGAAAAACTATACTGGCCTCTTTAAGCTGTGGTGTTTTTATGATTATTGCAGTCGTGTTTTTACCTTTTGCTCATCGCTATCTCAATCTTTTCACTGTTTCTCCTTTGCTGTTGATTGGTGGAGCATGGCTAATTCACCGTTCAGTAAAATTTTGGCTTGAAAAAAGAGAAAACCTACTGCCAATTTTAGCTGTTTTTATTTAAGGAATCCTCACCTGGAATCTTTATTTGGCTTTTTTCATGGGTTTACTGGTTTATGTTTTAGATTATCTAAGCCAAAAACGAAACAAAGAAATAAATGCATGGATTTGGGCAAGCCTGATTATTCTTTTCATCTTTGCGTTTCTTCTTACCCCAATTTCATTTTTACAATTTACCACATACTAATAAAAAAAAATTAAATATGGGCATATATTTTATGGTTAAACTTATTTGAGTAAAGGAGGAATATAAATGAATATCAGACCACTGGGAGATCGAGTGGTAGTGAAGCTTATCGAAGCTGAACAAACAACAAAAGGTGGCATTATCCTTCCTGATACTGCCAAGGAAAAGCCTCAACGGGGAAAAATTCTTGCTGTAGGTTCTGGACGCATTTTGGATAATGGCACGCGTGTCCCTATGGATGTTAGAGAAGGGGATATGATTGTTTTTTCCAAATATGGCGGTTCCGAGATTAAAATTGATGGCGAAGAATATCTTATTGTAAATGAACGAGATATTCTTGGTGTCATTATCTAATCAATACAAACATTAAGGAGGGATAATCATGGCAGAAAAAATGATTTTATTTGGAGAAGAAGCTCGAAGAAGCCTTACTGAAGGCGTAAATAAGTTGGCAAATGCAGTAAAAGTTACTCTAGGTCCCAAAGGGAAGCATGTTGTACTGGAACGTAAATTTGGGTCTCCTATTATGTGTGATGATGGAGTAACCATTGCCAAAGAAATTGAACTGGAAGATCCTTTTGAAAATGAAGGAGCTCAACTTGTCAAGGAAGTAGCTTCTAAAACTGCTGATATTGCAGGCGATGGCACCACAACTGCCACCGTTTTAGCCCAGGCAATGATCAATGAGGGAGTTAAAAATGTTACTGCTGGAGCTAACCCCATAGCTATTAAGCGTGGTATGGATGAAGCTGTGCGTATGGCAGTTGACGAAATCAAACGTATTGCCAAACCCATTGAAATTCAAGATGATATTGAAAAAGTAGCCACTATCTCATCCAAA
>CAZMFK010000053.1:0-8500 GCA_964565545.1 uncultured Caldisericota bacterium
CGGTCTACGGAACCGAAGGTTGCAGGTTCGAATCCGGCTAGGCGCATTTTTTTATGCTCGATTAGTTCTGATCTCAGGAATTATGGTGAAATTAAATGAATAGTCGGTACTTTCTTGGATTAGCTATCAGCACATTGGGTGTTCGTGCCATCCTGATCAACCAAAAACAGGAAATTATTGCTACTTCCTGGACGGAGCATTCTACCTATACGCCACATCCCCTCTGGGTTGAACAAAATCCTGAAGATTGGTGGCTGGGTACCGTTGCTTCCATCCGAAAAATTTTTGAAAGCAAAAACATTATTCCAAACCAAATAGAAGCAATAAGCCTTACTGGACAAATGCATGGTTTGGTCTTGCTGGATGGATACGGTCATGTAATACGCCCATGTATTTTATGGAATGATCAGAGAAGCATTTCTCAGTGCGAGCAGATGTATCAAGATTTTGGAAGAGACGAGATTATTTCCTATACTGGCAATCGAGTTTACCCTGGTTTTACTGCTCCAAAAGTGGTTTGGGTTCAACAAAATGAAGCCCACTTATACCAAAAAACAGCCAAAATCATGTTGCCCAAGGATTATATCCGTTATCGACTCAGTGGCTCATATTACAGCGAAGTAACGGATGCTTCAGGGACATCTCTCTTTAATGTCCAAAAACGTAAATGGTCCAAAGAAATGCTGATAGCTTTGCATATTTCCCCTTCTCTTCTACCTGATGTAACAGAGTCGTCGATCATCAGTTCCACGGTTAGTCCTGAAGCCTCCCGTATTACCGGGCTTTTTCAGGGAACGCCAATTGTTGCAGGTGCTTCTAGTCATGCCGCTGAAGCATTGGCTGCTAGAATATTCCAACAAGGTGACCTGGCTTTATCCATTCGTTCTTCAGGGACTGTGTTTGCCCCTCTGGACGAGTACCGAATCGACCAGCAAGGGCGTATTCATTGTTTTTGCAGTATTATGCCAAACAAATGGCATCTGATGGGAGTCATGCTTTCTGCCGGAGCTGCTTTCCGCTGGTTTCGGGATCAGTTTATGGACACCCTTAGCTATGATGAAATAACTGCTATAGCTGCTACTGCGCCAGCAGGTTCCGAAGGTCTGTTGTTTTTACCATATTTAAACGGTGAACGAAATCCATATCCCGACCCCTATGCTAAAGGAGTATTTTTTGGATTTGGTTTTCGACATCAAAAAGCTCATTTTGCTCGTTCGCTCATGGAAGGTATATGCTTTGGTCTGCGTGATTCGGTCGAACTGATCAAAGAATTGGATATTGCTGTGCATGGTATAAAAGCTTTTGGTGGTGCTGCCCAAAGCAAATTATGGATGCAAATCATGTGCGATATTTTGCATCACCCTCTTTCGACTACCCGTGATGTTGACGAACCTGCCTATGGTGCAGCGCTTCTTGCAGCTATTGGACAAGGATGCATTAGCTTCGAAGAACTCACAAAACAAAAATCATTAATGAAAGAAAACTATGTGCCTGGAAACTGCTCTGACAGATATCAGGAGCTTTATCCCCACTATCACCATCTTTACCAGACCCTTTCTTCAAGCTATAAAGAACTTTTTAATACTGTTTGCCAATTCAATCTTTCTTCATCGGATGGAAATTGCTCTTAAAATCATTATTTGATTTAACTCCATGCGTGAATAAAATCAAAACAATGAATTTATATAATGCATACGATTTTTGCATCTCAACGAATAAAGGAGAAACCAAATGCAAGTTGCATTTTCATCGTTTTTAGCATCCCAAAAGCCTTTGCTCCAAAAAATGCTGGATGTCTTGTCCCAGGATTTTCCTTATGTATCCGTATTGGGAACAGACGTGACAGGCAATATGTATGCTGTTCGCTCTCAAAGCGTTACCATTACTGATTCATCCTGGGTTGAACGTGGCTATGTAGTCCGAGTCCATAATGGATTGCATTATGCTGAATATTCCTTAAATACTCTTGATGAAAGCTCATTTTTTTCCAGCATGCAGATGATTCGCTATGATCTCAACCGAAGTTTGGAGCTATTAAAAGAAAACGATATTCCTTTCCATACGTATCCACTGATCCAGGAAGAACAGCATAGACAATATTATGAAGCCAACATTGCTATCGATCCTTTCAGCATTGATTCCAGAGAAAAAATTCAACGCTTGACAGCTATGAAAGAAAAAGCTCATCGCCATCATTCTTTGCTTGTTAGCTTTAATGCCATTTTTCAGGAAGTTAAAACTTCAAAAATTTTTCTTTCCAGCAAAAAAGACCTTTCGCAATCCTGGATTCATACGGAGGGCTATCTGGTACCCATCGTTCGGCGCGACCAGGTATCGCGGAGTATGTTTCATGGCTTTTCAGGCTTGAAAGGTTATGAGTTGATGGATGAGATGGATAGTCAGATAGAATCATGCATTGATGAAGCTATCATGCTCCTGGATGCTGAAGCACTGCCTCCTGGCGAATACGACGTGATTTGCTCGCCGGATGTAGCTGGACTACTAGCACACGAAGCATTTGGCCATGGAGTAGAAATGGATATGTTTGTAAAAAATCGTGCCAAAGCCAAAGAATATATGCATAAAAAAATTGCCTCCGAATTAGTTGAGATGCATGATGGTGCTAGATCCGCCGAACATGTTTCATCTTATTGGTTTGATGACGAAGGTACGCTAGGACAAGATACCCTAATTATACAGAAAGGGATTCTGGTCAATGGCATTAGCGATTTGTTATCTTCGCAACGACTCGACATCGCCCCTACCGGAAATGGCAAAAGACAATCCTACGAACACAAGGCCTACACACGCATGACCAATACATTTTTCTCTCCAGGTCATCATAGCCTGGATGAAATGATCGAAAGCATTGATTATGGGATTTTGCTGGAAAGCAGTCAAAGCGGTATGGAAGATCCCAAAAATTGGGGAATCCAGTGTGTAGTTACCTATGGACGGGAAATTGTCCAGGGCAAATTGAGCGGAAAAGTCTTTTCTCCCGTAATTATGACCGGGTATGTACCTGACCTGCTTCAATCCATTTCCATGGTTTCCCACGACTTTAAGCTGTTCGGCACTGGTGCTTGTGGAAAGGGATACAAAGAGATGGTCAAAGTTTCCACTGGCGGACCATATATCAAAGCCAGGGCAAGGTTGGTGTAAGATGATTGAAAAAATAAGGAAAATCTTGACACAGTATTCATCTGAGATCTCCGACTGGAAAATGAACTCCATCAAAAAACAAGGACGAGAGCTATTTTTCATTGGTGAATCTTTGGATATGATTCGAGCTAAGGACGTGGAAAAAATCCAACTCACGATTTATAAAGACTTTAAGATTGATTCCAAGCCTTACCGCGGATCAGCCATTACTACCATTCACCCTACCATGTCCAGTGAAGAAATCGATCAAACTATACGCCAGACGCTTTATGCCGCAGGATTTGTCAAAAATGAACCCTATCCTATGCTTAGCCACGTCGTATGCGTCAATTATCCCACTCACCAAATGACATCCAGCCCGGATCTAAGCGAAAGCCTCCCTCCCCTGGTCAAAGAAATCTATGAATCTGCCAAAGATATTCCCCAGGTCCGGATCAATTCACTGGAGTTTTTCCTCAATTCCCAGATCGAAGAAATAATCAATTCCAAAGGATTAAATATTCGTTTTTCTCGTCCCAGCCTGACTATTGAGTGTATTACCCAGGCACAGGGGCTAACCGAAGAAGTCGAATTATATGAAGATATCCGTCTTTCCGAAATCAATCAGGGAGTTTTAGCCAGCAAAATCTTGCAATTAATGCGCCTCACTGCCGATAGAGCTTTGGCAGATCCGCTTCCTTCACTGGGAGAGATACCCATTATTTTAAGCGGAAATTGCGTTGGAGAATTTATCCAGTACTACCTTCATCGTCTTAGTGCTCGGTATATTTTTGAGCATATCTCAAATACCGGGATTGGAGAAGAGCTGCAAGGAGAAGAAGTCAAGGGCGACAGAATCAGCTTGTATCTGGACCCTCAACTTCCCGGCTCTTATTATTCTCGTCCCTTTGATAACGATGGATTTCCCCTGCACAAACATCGCCTCATCCATCAGGGTTCTGTGGAACGATATTGGGGTGATATACAATACAGCCACTATATCCATACACCCCCTACGGGACAATTTTGCAACCTTTCTCTTGAAAGCGGAAGCCAAACCCTCCAGCAAATGAAAAGCCAGCCTTATTTGGAGATTACTGCTTTCTCTGATTTTCAAATGGACTTTATCACGGGTGATTTTGGCGGAGAAATTCGTTTGGGATACTACTATGACGGAAACATCACAAAACCTGTCTTCGGTGGATCAATAGCTGCCAATATACGTGATGTTCATCATCAGATGTTCTTTTCCAGGGAAAAGCGATTGCTTAAAAAATACTATGGTCCATGTTCCATCCAACTTCATGGAGTTAAAATCGCAGGTTCCAAAGATTAGAGAATTTTGAATCATATTGAAAAAATCAAAAGTATAAATTAATATAAAGACTGCGATATATTACATAAGCAAAGGTGGAAAAGAAGCAATGGAATTAAAAAGAAACAGAATCCAGTTTATGGATGGCAATCGCTTTAATCGATCCGTGGTAGCAGCTAGCAAATGGCTCATTGAACGCGAAAAACAGCTTGACGATATTAATGTTTTTCCTGTTCCTGATAGCGATACTGGCACCAACATGGGAGCAACACTTCGATCAGTTGCACTGGATCCCGAAATAGTTAATGCCTCTTCCATCGCAGAATCCAGCCGACTCATTGCAGACAGCATCATCATGAATGCCCGGGGCAATTCAGGGGCCATTTTGGCACAGTTTTTTCAGGGACTGGCAGAGGGTTTTGAGAAATACCGAAAAGTCTCTACCAAAGACTTTGCTCAAGCAGCCAAAATAGCTTCTGACAGAGCTGCCGAAGCTGTGGCAGATCCCAAGGAAGGCACCATCCTGACCGTCATCAGAGAATGGTCTCAGAAATTTGTTCATTTAAGCCAAACAGAAGACGATTTCAGCCCATTGATACATCAAACTCTCGAAACAGCCAAAGAAAGCCTGGCTCATACCAAAGAGCAGATGGAAGTCTTGAGAAAAGCCAATGTAGTGGATGCAGGAGCCCAGGGCTTTGTGTATCTGCTTGAGGGCATCGCCAACTATATTGAACAGGGCAGGACTCGTAGGGATCTATGGAAAAAAGTCACCGAAGAAAGCCAGAAAGCAAGTACCAAAGACATTCCCCTTGCCACTTCCCAATACCGTTACTGCACTGAATGCATTTTATTCGGCGAAAACCTGGAAACCAAAACCATCCAATCCCAGTTGACTGCCTTTGCAGATTCCGTTGTTGTCGTTGGATCAAAAAAAAAGTCAAGATTCATGCTCATAGCGACATGCCAGCCCGAATCTTTGAAATACTTCAAAGTTTCGGCGAAATAGATCAGGAAAAAGTGGAAGATATCCGCCAACAGGAAAAGGACATCTATGGCGATGTCAACCACGACATTGCCCTGGTGACTGATACTTCCTGCGACCTGCCCTCCGATTGGCTCGACAAATACAACGTTCATACCATACCTTTTCGCATTACCCTGGGCAAAGACAAGCTTATTGATCGTATTACCATCAACGACCAGGAATTCTACCATCGGATGGAAACTACTACCGATGTAGCCAAAACATCTCAGCTCACTAATCTTGACTTGAAGCAAATGTACGAATGGACCAACAAAAACTTTAAGAATACCCTTGCAATCCATATCGCCAGGCCTTTGAGCGCATCCATTGACGCAGCCAAAAAAATTGCAGCTTCCCTATCGGACTCGATTTGCCCCCTGGACAGCCATAGCATCTGCGTAGGACTCGGACTCATCGTTGCCCAGGCGGGTCGCTCGATTGAAGAAGGGCTACCCTTCGAAGAAGTTAAAAAACGTACTGAGTGGGCCATTGGTCATATTCAACAGCTCTTCACCGTGGAAGACTTGAAGTATCTGATCCGCGGTGGAAGGCTCAAAGCTTCCAAAGGCAAAATCGCCACTCTCCTGCACTTGAAGCCTCTTATGCATACTGATCCTACGGGTGCATTAAAACCCTTTTCCAAAGCTTTTGGATCCCAGGGCTTAAAGAAAAAGATGCTCCAGGAGCTAAAAAAAAGAATAGGCAACACTCCCAAAGTCCATTTTGGCATCGGTCATTGTAACAATGAAGCTACTGCCCTTTGGTACAAAGCTGAAATCGAAAAGCAATTCCAGCCTGCCAGTATTTATGTGACCTCTATTTCTCCCACTATCGGCTCTCATTCAGGACCAGGCACCATATCCATTGCCTTTCTGCCCGAGTATTCCCCAAAATTGAATGGATAGTTTGGATTCTTGTCCAAAAGGCACAATTATCGAGCTCGGAGGCACCATTACTGTTCGATCGGAAGAGGGTAACCATTACAAAGGGTGGCTCAAAAAAAGCCATCAGACAGTATATGAAGATAAAACCAATGCTTTGGCTCTGGGAGACGAAGTTTCGTATCAGCTAAAAGAGGATATTGCTGTTATTCATCGGATATTTCCCCCAAAGACTGTTCTGCTTAGACAATCTACTCACAAGAATCGCAAAAACCAGATTATTGCCTCTAATCTTGATCAAGCGATGGTTGTCATTGCAAAAAACTATCCTCAAACTCCCATTGGCATGATTGATCGCATGCTTATTGCTATTCAGTCTGGTGGTATGAAGGCTTTGTTGGTTATCAATAAAGACGACGAAAATGATGATTTACATCCGGAAATCACTCAGATTTATGCTCCGCTGGGTATCTCCATTCATCGAGTAAGTGCTAAGGAAAAGACAGGTATTCCTGAATTGCAGCAGTTATTGTTCGGAAAAAAGACTATTTTTCTGGGTATTTCAGGAGTTGGCAAGACTTCACTTGTGATGGCACTTACAGGTATTGATCTTCGGATCAGCAATCTTAATGAAATTGCTAAAAGCGGAAAACACACGACCAGTCATTCCCAGCTATATGAAATGGATAAGAATACATTTATAGCAGATATACCGGGTATCAAGCAATTGGGTTTAATTGATCTTGAGTCTGTTATCTCTTTTTATCCTGAAATTGCAGCTCATGCCGATCAATGCAAGTTTCGTTCCTGCACTCATACTCACGAGCCTCAATGTGCTGTTCTGGATGCAATAAAACGCGGCATCATTCATCCAAAGCGTCTGGCCAGCTTTCAAAAATTAATACAGGAGCAGGTGCCTCAATGGGAAAGATAAACAACGAAAAAATACCGCAAGCAAAACACATTGCAATCAAATACTGGGTGGAAGACGAGCGTCCTCGAGAGATGCTACTCAAACTGGGAGCCGAAAACCTTCCCAACACCAAACTGCTGGCCATTCTATTACGGACGGGTACTTTTGGAAATAGTGCTGAAGATATTGCCCGTAAGCTCATGAATCATTTCAAGTCCCTGCGCAACCTGGACCAGGCAAGCCCGGAAGATTTATGCCAGGTGGATGGGATTGGTATGGCAAAAGCAGTTCAAATCAAGGCTGCCATGGAGCTTGGCAAGCGCATGTCCCGGGAAGCAGCCTCGCAAATGACCAAAATTCAAAGCCCCGAAGATGTCGTCCAGTACGTGGCAGATGAAATTGGCGTGTATCATCGGGATATCAAAAAAGAGATTTTTTCCATGATCCTGCTCAATGTAAAAAACAAACCCATCAAAACCGTTCATCTCACCCAGGGTACTATTGACACCTGCATGGTTGATCCCCGGGAAGTGATTCTGCATGCTACCAAGCATTCTGCATCTGCTGTCATCCTGGTGCACAATCATCCCAGCGGAGAGGCTCATCCTTCCCGCGATGATATGAGCACTACCCACACTATTGCCAAAGCATGCGAATTAGTCCACATACGCATCCTGGATCACATCATCATCGGCTCAAACATCGACCAATATTACAGCTTTGCCAAAAATGGCTTGCTCAACTCGTCCCCATAGTGATGAATTCAAGTTCCTATGCTGAACACTTTATGCAAAGGGCTATCGAGTTGTCCATCAAGGCAAAAGAAGCAAACGAAGTGCCAGTGGCTTGCATCATTGTGGATCATCATCAAATCATCGCTTCAGCATTTAATCAGACTGTCAGCCGAAAAAGTCCTCTGGCCCATGCTGAAATGATTGCACTGGAAGAAGCCTCAAGCGTAAAAGGTGATTGGCGTTTGAACGATTGCGATCTTTTCGTCACTATGGAACCTTGCCTGATGTGCTGGGGAGCTATCCAAATTGCGCGCATCCGTTCCGTTTACTATGGAGTGGACAACCCCAAAACAGGAGCATGGTCGGGACCCTCTCCCATATCAACAGAAGGGCTTAACACTTTTTGTTTTCATGGTATATTAGAACATCGAATTAAAGAAATCCTCGGAGATTTTTTTGAAGATAAACGGAGAGGTGGCTGAGCGGTTG
>CAZMFK010000054.1:0-8482 GCA_964565545.1 uncultured Caldisericota bacterium
ATAAAGATGTCGATCTGATGTCTCGTTTTATAGCTGAACGCGGCAAGATACTTCCCCGCCGCAATACTGGCGCTTGCGCCAAGCATCAGCGAAAAATTGCCATTGAAATTAAAAGGGCACGGGAGATAGCACTTCTTCCGTATATCGTACGATGAGGAAAGTTAGCGTTTTACTTAAAGAATCAGTTGAAAATCTGGGCAAACAGGGGGAAGTAGTCCAGATATCGGAAGGATATGCCAAAAATTTTATTGTTCGAAAAGGCATGGGCGTTTTTTTGGATGACAAATCCAAAAAAAATTATGAAGAACGCATAGCCATTGAACGCAAAAAACTTGAAAAAAGCGAAAGCAAAGCGCTTGAACTAAAACAAGAAATTGAAAGTAAAGTTAAATTAGTGTTTACTGAACGAGCCGGTCATGAAGGAAAACTCTTTGGAGCTATTACTTCTGATCGCATCCTAACTGAACTTAACAAGGCTTATCCTATTCCTAACCTTGATCGTAAAAAAATTGTTCTGGAGGAACCTATCAAAACTTTGGGTATTCACCATGTAGGCATCAAGCTTTTTCATGGAGTTCTGGCCCAGCTTAGTATTGAAGTCGAAGAATTGAAAGAATAGTTTTTTATGAGCATTAAACCTCCCTGCAGTATTGATGCAGAAGAGGCCCTGCTTGGGGCAATTCTTATCGACAGGGATGCTTTGTTGAAACTGGAAGGTGTTATTGGGCCGGACTCTTTTTATGATCCGGCCCATCAAATTATTTTCAGTGTTATTATGGAGTTGTCCCAGAAAAGTGCTCCTGTGGATGTTGTTACCTTGCCAGAAGAGCTAAGAAACCGAAACCTGCTTGAAAAAGTAGGGGGCATGGAAAAAATCATGCAGTTGGCCTCAGGCACTTCCACTACCGCCAATACGGAATACTATGCTCGAATTATTATTGACAGAGCACTACAGCGCAAACTCATCCGAACAGCCCATGATATCCTGAGCCTGGAATTTGCTTCCACTATTCCTGCGGAAGAGCTAATGGATCAGGCAGAGCAACTCATGATGGATCTGTCTGAAAGTAACAAGCCATTAAACTTTCACCATATTCGAGAGCTTCTGCCCGATACTTTTGAACGACTGGAAGCTTCATACAAGGACAAAAAAACGGTTACTGGCATTCGCACTGGATTCTATGATTTGGACGAGCTTACTTCCGGCTTTCAGTCTTCGGACCTTTTGATTCTTGCAGCTCGACCTTCGGTAGGAAAAACTTCTTTTGCTTTAAATATTGCTGTTAATGCTGCAACCAACGAAAAAATACCGATTGCCATATTTTCTCTTGAAATGTCCAAAGAGCAAGTTGTGGAAAGGATACTTTGTTCCTATGCTGAAGTTGATATGAAAAAGCTTCGTTCTGGAGATGTTGATGAAAAAAGCATGGAACATATCAGTAATGCAATTTCCGTTTTTTACGAAACGCCTATTTATATTGACGATACTCCGGACGTATCCATATTGGACGTTCGTTCAAAAGCCCGAAGATTACGAGCTGAAAAAGGAAAATTTCTGCTGGTGGTGGACTACCTTCAGCTCATGCATAGTCAGGAAAGAGTTGAGAACCGGGTACAGGAGATTTCCAAAATCACCAGACAAATGAAAAATCTTGCTCGAGAGTTGAATATCCCCATTCTGCTTCTTTCTCAGTTAAGTCGTGAAATTGAAAAACGTCAGGATAAACGACCTTTGCTCTCCGATCTTAGAGAATCCGGATCTATTGAACAGGATGCTGATGTCGTTATGTTTCTTCATCGGATTGACGATCATGATCATAGCAAAACTGAATTGCATTTGGCAAAGCAGCGAAATGGTCCTACGGGCAAAGTTGAGCTTTTATTTGAAAGGAATTTTACCAAATTTCGTAATGTGGAGAAACGTTTTTCATTTGGCAACACGGAATAAGCTCTTCTGATTGTTCAAGCAGTTGACATTTCTGCATTCTTTCTTATCCTATTATAGGTATTTGGGGCATTAGCTCAGTCGGTAGAGCATCTGCCTTTTAAGCAGAGGGTCGAAGGTTCGAGTCCTTCATGCCTCAGTTTTGGTCCCGTCGTCTAACGGTTAGGACACCGCCCTTTCACGGCGGCAATAGGAGTTCGATTCTCCTCGGGACTGTTTTTTATTTTATCTGCTTTTAACCTCTTTCGAGATAACGTTTACGATCAACTCTCCTGCCTCCTGTTTCTGGCTGGCTTTCATTTTTTGTTTGTAATTTTGCGCATTTTTTTCGATATGATCAAGCAGGTTCATCAGGGCATTAATTTCCAGCTTTTCCTGAAGCATAAGCTCCATCAGGCCTTTTTCCTGAAAAGCACGAGCATTGCACAATTGATCTCCCCGGCTTACCGACCGGGGTAAAGGGATCAAAATTGCAGGCTTGTTGAGGTAAAGTAACTCAAATAAAGTATTTGCTCCTGATCGGGAGATGATGATATCAGCGCAGGCATATAAATCAGGAAGCTCTTCGCGAACAAATTCAAAGTAAGCGTATCCCTCCCGGACCGGGATCGTGCCAGTACAAGCTTTAGACCTGCCCAGGTGGATGATGAGATATTTCGACAACAACTGTTCGAGGTGATTCCATACAAACTCATCAATGGCTTTGGATCCCTGGCTTCCTCCGCATATCATTAGTACTTTGCCTTTTTCAGAAAAAGCGCAAAGGGCTCTGCCCCTCAGAGGGTCTCCTTTGGCAAGAAAATCGCGCACGGGAATTCCTGTGAGCACTTTTTTTTGAGAAGGAACCATGGAGGCGCTTTTTTCAAAACTCAGACATATTTTTTTTGCAAAAGGCATCATTAGGCGGTTGGCCAGACCAGGAGTAAGATCTGATTCATGAATAATGCTGGGAATATGAAGCAGCCAGGCTGCCCAAACCACTGGCACTGAAACGAAACCCCCTTTGGCAAATACTGCTACAGGACGGATTCTTCGAAGATGGTTTATGGCTTCTATCAAACCTTTGATAATTTTGAAGATATCTGAAATATTTTTTAGATCGAAGTATCTTCTGAGTTTTCCAGTTGAAATGCCGTAAAATGGCAAATGAGACATGCTTCTGACCAAATCAAGCTCCATTTCTGATTTGGAGCCGATGTAAACAGGTTTCCAGTCGGCTTTTTCAAGGTAAGGAACGAGAGCGAGATTGGGCAATATATGTCCGGCTGTTCCTCCACCGGTTAGCACAATGTATTCTGTGGTTTTTGGTAGAGCTTTCATGGGGAGGATACCGTTTCAGGTAAAAAGGGATGTGGCAATAATTCGTCAAGATGAAAAAGTTGATATGCTCCTTTAAGATTTCCTGAAATAAGTATCATTGTTGGATTAAATTCCATCAAAACCTGACGGCAGGCACCACATGGAATAGCTTTGCGCACAGGGTCATAAACAATCGCAATAGCTATGAGATCCCTTGATCCCGAGGCCCAGGCATGATAAAGGGCAACTCGCTCAGCACAAATGCTTAGTCCGTATGAAGCATTTTCGATGTTGCACCCACGGTATATTCGACCATCCGATGATTGGATGGCAGCGCCCACCTTAAAAGAGGAGTAAGGGGCATAAGCAAAAGATCTTGCTTCGATAGCTTGGTCGAGTAGTTGTTGGATTTCTTTTTTATTCCACTGGTTTTTTTTCATTTGCTAACTCCACGCCCTTTGCACTCCATGTTTTTTCTTCATCCAGCATGCATACCATTATTTTACCTATTTTTTTGCAGGTGCGTATTAAATCTTTGCCTTTATTCACCCTGGTCCAAACTAAAAAAGTGGCAAGCATAGCAATGATTCCCGAAACCAAAAAAGCAAAACGACCACTGAAAGCGGAAGAAATCCAACCTGCATAAATGGAGCCTATAGGGGCAACTCCCACAAAAGTAAAAACGTAAAAGGAAACAATGCGTCCACGATAGGCATCATCAACGTCGAGCTGAATTCTTGAATTGACCATAGTGGAAAAGAGGACCATAAAGAATCCTGTAAATGCCATAAAAACACAGGCCAGTTCAAAAGTTTGCGACAACCCCAACAATATCTGCGAAAGTGCGAAACCTGATCCAATGCCCCATATGGTACTAAGCGCAGGTCTTTTTTGTTTGAGAAACATCATACTCAATGCTCCTGCCAGAGCTCCAATACCCATGGATGTCATTATAATGCTCAATCCTGCAGCGCCTCTTTGAAAGTCATTCTTAGCTATTACGGGGTTTAACACAGAAAAATTCAGAGCAAAGATGCCCAAAATCATAAACAGCAGAAAAATGTATTTCATGGATTGCGAACGAAGCACATAGCGAATGCCGTCTTTCATATTCTGAATCAGGAAGCCAAGATTAATTTTTTCAACCAGTTTGATTTTAAAGGGAGTGTCGATTTTGATTAATTGATAAATCACAGCCAGATAAGTGATGCCATTGATGAAAAAACATACAGCTATGCCAAAAGCAGAAATCATGATGCCCCCAATGGAAGGACCTATGATGCGCGCCAGGTTAAAAATAGTGGAATTCATGCCAATAGCATTGCTAAGGTCTTCTCTACCTACCAGTTCGATCATATAAGCTTGTCTTGCAGGCATGTCAATGGCATTGGTCATGCCAAAAAGCAGTGCAATAATCAGGACCTGCCAGAATTGAACCAGGCCCAGGATGGTTAGAAGGCCCAATGCAAAAGCAAAGACTAGATAAGCTGATTGAGTGATTAGTAAGATACGTTTTTTGGGAACCTGTTCAATCACTGATCCTGCAAAAAAGGTAAAAAGCATTTGAGGAAGGGTCTGGCACGACACGATGACTCCAAGTAGAAACGGTGACCCGGTAAGCTCAAGCACTAGCCAGGGCTGGGCAATATTCTGCACCCAGGTTCCTATAAGTGAAATACTTTGACCGATGATAAAGCGTTTAAAGTTTAGGTGCCTGAGGGATGAAAATGATTGGCCTATCTGGACCAACAGCATTCTTCTCTTCATGATGTTATAGTATAGCTTATATTTTAGCCAAATGGAAAATCGAACCATTTCCAACATAAAATGTTTTAAAATTAAAGAAATTATTTTTTTATAGTTTTACTATATGAAAGGTGGACGAATGAACAAAATAGTCCTGGTAGCAATTCTCTTGGTGGCAATATCATCTGGATGGGCCTGTGCTCGAAACACCAGCTCATCTCTACAGCGCTTATATCGAGGTGATGTGGAAGAAGTTGATCAGAGCATGATTGTTCCACTTTCCATGAGTGAAATTGTAAGCAACACCGATGAATATCTTGGTACATTTATTGAAACTCAGGGTAATATTATATCTCTTTGCTCAGTAGGTTGTTTCTTTTTTATTCAAGATGAGAGTGAGCAACAAATTTATGTTAATCTGGCCCCAAAAAACTTTGATGTTCCACAGTCTGCATATGGTCAACGAGTTCGCGTGATGGGCATCCTGGAAAAGAGGAGCACCACTATCAGCATTGTTGCTTATGAAGTGGAATTTCTTGATGTCAAGGAATAGGCGATCACATTGATGTCATATTTGTTTTTAGCATATAAGTATTTATGGCGATCTCGCCGCAGGGTGTTTTTGACCATTAGCGCTATCGGCATTGCGATGATGCTTTTTATTAACTTGATAGCCCTGAAAGAAGGCTATAGTCGATCTATTCTCCGACATGTCCGGCAACTTGGAGCCCAAATGCTTGCCATACCCAAAGGTTGTCCCTATGAGGCTACTGCACTGATCTTGTATGGAGGTATGCTTCCCAGCAGTCTTCCAGACTCCATGCTTGAAGATGTTGCTAAAATGGATAATGTGGACCGTTTTTATGGCTTATTGATGGGCTTGACAGCACATCCAAACAAAGAAAAAATGAGCGACATCATTTATGGTGTTACCGATGAAATCTTTACAATGAAACCTGATTGGGAAATTCAGGGACCTGTTTTTGGTGTTCAAGAAGGCGTGGTGATTGGCTATCACAAAGCCAAAGAGCGCGAATTGAGCCCTGGAGAGTTTATTGAGGTGGGCACCCGCGGTAACCATTACCAGGTGCTGCATATTCTACCAGAACTGGGCACTGAAGACGACAATATTATCTATATGCCTTTAAAGAAAGCCCAGATGGAATTGGATGCCGGGAACATATTAACCGGTATTGCCATTACCCTCAATGATATCCGGCGAATTGATGAAACTCGACAGCTTATTGAAACACTTCCTGATGTTCAAGTTATAACTATGACTCAGGTAATAGCATCGGTGATGCGTTTTTTAAATATGATTCAGACTTTTTTGTTGGGCATTCTCCTTTTAACTCTTTTTGCCAGTGCCCTTCAACTGCTCAATACATTATACATGTCAGTACTGGAACAAATTAAAGAGATTGGAATCATGAAAGCTATTGGCGCAAGCACTGCACAACTGACGTGGATCATTGGATTTCAGGCTTTAATGATGGCATGGACAGGTAATTTGATGGCTATCATCTTGAGTTTTTTGTTAAAACCTTATATCCAGGAAGCGGTAAAAGCTTATTTACCTTCAGCTCCCAGTGGAAGTTTGTTGTATTATAGTCTTCCCATGTTTTTATATAGTTTTCTTTTTGTATCCCTTCTGAGCTTGCTTGCAGTCTTATATCCCATCTTTAGAATTGCTGTACTTTCCCCGGTCAAGGTGATTACTATGGAGGAACGCTCATGACCTTATTTCGCCTGGCTTTTAAAAATCTCTGGATACGCAGCACTCGGACCATGCTCACATTGTTAGGCATCAGTGTGGTTGTTGCCATTTTTTTTAGTCTTTTTTCTTTTGGCAAAGGATATGAAAAAGCTCTGGAGGGGGAATTTTCCAGCTTTGGCATCCATATTCTGGCAGTACCCAAGGGTTGCCCTTATGAGGCTACCTCTTTGCTAATGCATGGAGGAAACATCGAAGGATCCTTGAGCATGAAGCAGTTGGAAGAAATTCGTCAGCATCCCCAGGTAAAGATTGCCTCTCCCCTTTATAATCGCCATACTAAAATTAATCCGGACTTAAATCCCGGAAATTTTGAAACTGCACTTTATGCCATTGAAACTGATCTTTTTGATTTGAAGCCTTTTTGGGAGTTTAAAGAAGGACGACCATTTGAAAGCAATGATGCAAAAGAAGTGATCCTGGGGCATCAGGCAGCTCAAGCTGTTCAAGCAAAAATTGGCGATGAGCTTGCCTTTATTGTACATAAGGGCGAAGATAAGCTAACTATCAAGGGTACTTTGGTGGGAATACTGAACATAACTGGCACTTCGGACGATAACTTTATATTTATCCCTTTTGCCTGGATTCAGGAGCTCGTGGAAGATCGCGACATAATCAAAGCAGTGGCTGTTCAAACCATGCAAGGATCCACTATCGCAGATGTCTCCATGGACCTTTCTCTGCTAAGGGATGTACAGACTGTGACTTTTCGTCAGGCTCAGTATACCCTTCAACAATTACTTGACACCACTCGGCAGTTGCTCCAGATAGCTCTTGTTTTTACTCTTCTTTTGGGGTTGATAGGATTGATAAACACTATGTTTATGAGTGTTGAAGAACGAAAGAAGGAAATTGGAATGCTCAAAGCACTGGGAGCACAAAACCGCCAGCTGGTACAGCTGATTATAACTGAGACTGTGTTTTTGGTGTTCATGGGATCGATATTGGGTATTTTATGGTCTGTTGGTCTTTCCAACAGTATTGAAGCAGGTATAAGGGCTTTAATAGAAAGCGCTCCTCCTGGAAAATTATCTTACTTTAGTTGGCCAATTGCTTTTTTAACCGTAGGCGGAGCAGTTATAGCAGGTGGCCTGAGCGCATTGTTTCCTACTGGAATTTTATTGAATATATCCCCTTTGGAGGTAATTCGAAATGAGTAACAAGCAATTACAACAAAAAAAAGCTTCTCCAGAAATCCGTCTGGAAAATGTCAGCAAATATTATTACCGTGGGACCGAAGAAGTCCATGCGGTGGCGGGAGTTTCGCTTCGAGTCAAACCAGCATCCTTTCTATGCCTGGTTGGAGCTTCGGGTTCTGGCAAATCAACCTTGCTTCATATGATTGGGTGTCTGGATTATCCCACTAATGGAAAAATATTTATTGATGAAGTTGAAGTCCCCAATCTTGAAAAAAGGAGAATTAATTTACGACGTTCTACTTTTGGATATGTTTTTCAGCAGTTTTTTCTTATCCCAACTTTGAGTGTTGAGGAAAATGTTCTTTTACCACTTAGCTTTTCTCACAAAAAAGCTAAACCAGGAGAAGTGGATAAGATTTTAAGTCTTGTTCATCTGGAACACCGAAAAAAACACCGCCCTTCTCAGCTTTCTGGAGGAGAAATGCAGCGTGTTGCGATTGCTCGGGCTTTAATGAACGACCCGCTAGTATTAATTGCTGATGAGCCTACCGGAAATCTTGACAGCCATAATTCAGAAGA
>CAZMFK010000055.1:0-8434 GCA_964565545.1 uncultured Caldisericota bacterium
GCAGGAGGAGGGCTGGCAGAATACATCTATCCTGGAGAGTCCCTGGAAGATAAAATTCTACGACAATTTACACGAATCCACAGTCCCTATCTGGAAAAAGCACGAATCCTTGACGATTCAGGGCATGAAGTGGAAGTTTTTCCAGAGGTTTCGCGACGGCTCTTTTCAGGAGAACAATACTATTTCCTTTACAAGCATGACGACGATAAAGCTTTGCAGAACCCAATCCTTCATGGGTTTCAGCAAAGCGAAGAGCTGGTCATCCCGCTGGTATTTTCTCCTGCAGGTAGCAATGAATCCATGAACCATATAAGTTCATGGTGGGCGATGGAAAAAATTCGACACCTTGAGCATCAGCTAGATAATTGCATTCCTCGCAGAAGAAAAATGCTTGAAAAAGAAATCCTTGATTTGTCGATTCAGCATCAGGTACTATCCACGCTGAGTTGCCTGGTGGCTTTGATGCCACGGGCAGAAAAGCTCAAAGGCATGCCTGACTTTGTCAAGGTACCCGTATCTCTGCCCAGGCATTGGAATATGCCTTACGATGTAAGCTTATCGCTAAAATATTGCTGCCTGGACAGCTCTTATGATTTTGATCAAGCACCCCAGCTTTCCAAAAGCTTTGGTAAATCAATGCTTTCCATGCCAAATCCGCTTCATGATGATCCCCTGGAGGATTTAATCCAATCCTCCGCTTTAATGCAAAATGCTGATGGATCGGTAGGACAAGACAGCGATTGCTCCGCGACCACCGCACTGTTTATCCTGGGCATGGCAGTATCAGAAAGATCCCTTCGTAAATATCGAAAAGCCCTTCAAAAAGCAATCCAGTGGCTGGTTGAGCATGGAAGTAGCCATCCTTTGTTGGTAGCGTGTAGTCTATTTTTGGCACAATCCCGGTTAAATATCGTTTCTCAACCTGAAAGTACCAGGATCGAAGAGTGCCTGAGCCTGATGAATGAAAAAGAAAAAACCATCTATGAAGACTTTATCGCTGGCAAAGCTCAAAGACTATGGCAAAGTCTTTTCCCTGAAATCTCAACAAAACTAAGCAATGCAGACCTTGCAAAGCGTATGCTTGAAGAATTGAGCCATGAACAAAATCATGGAACTAATTAGGGCATATCTGTTTTTTATTGTTATACCATATTATAAAAGGGGCAAAGCACGATGATAGACCTAAAAAAAGAGTGCCAGGCAAGCTTGGACCGCCCGAGGTTAAAGTATTCCGCCATAGCAAAATTATTTTTCTGGGGTATGGACCTGATAACGGGAAAAAAGACGACCTATTCCAAAGCAAAATTATTGGAAACTTTGGCCTGTATTCCTTATCGCGAATGGGAAATTCGGAAATATGCCCATATCACAAAACAATATGCCCTGCTTGAGAGAGTGATAAATTCGCAAGAAATTATCGCATGGGCAAGATATGCCCAGGACAATGAATATTGGCATCTCCTGGTCTTGCACGAAAAAATGAAAGAGGACGGAATCAAGGATGCATGGTATCTGGCCCCCTGGATTCGCCTTTTCATGGTTATGAGCTATGTGATGATTGCACGTACGGTAGCCTTCTGGAATATCCGTTGGGGCTTTGATTTCAATGCCCAGTTTGAGGACCATGCTGAACATGTTTATGCCCAATTTGTCAAAGATACTCCCAGCTTGGACCAGCATAATTTGAGCAATCCTTTAGTGAAGGAATATGCAGATCTTTCCACCTGGGGAGATATCTTCAGGCGCATATCACTGGATGAGCGCGACCATATGAACAACAGCTTTATATACAGTGGTCAAAAGCATCGTATTGTTAGCTATGAGGGTATGCCTACCTAAATCCTCCGCTGGAACCACCGCCTCCTCCACCACCCCCGCTGGAGAATCCTCCGCCTGTACCTGTTCCTGAGCTGTAAGAAGATCCCGCAACTCGATGAACCGAGCTGGATATAGCAGAAACGCTTCGAATTGAATTCTGTAAATCTCGCATATTTGGTATGGCATCTTGATCAAAAAGAGAAGACGTAAGAAAAGTGCCTTTGTTTTTATCAATCAAATGAGGAACAGCTACACGCAAAGCTTTAAGAACCACTTTAGCGATTCCAAAAGCAGTAGCATAAACTAAATAGCGTTCCCATATGATTAATGATTGAGGAGCATAAGATTTGAGGTTGGAAAAATCTTTCAAAAAAGAACGAAAAGCACTCCATTTGGAATATTCATGAGCACCAATCATTGATCTGCGCTGAAGAGCTTTGCTTCCCATCCAATACAGCAAGCCTACTGGACATAAAACATAAAAATCAATAACAGCCTGTCCCATAAAAAATACTGACAGTATTGAAAAGACAATTGGACCCGCCAGAGTAAGAATCACTCCTATCACCAAAGCGAACAAAGACTGATTATTGCTTTTTTTATCGTAGTATTCATATTTTTCCATTTCTTGTGAAAGACTCTTCTTAAATTCTTTAAAGACTTTTTTAAAATGATCGTGGGATTCTCGAAACTGTTTGTTGAGATCCTTAAGATTAATGGATCGTTTTACATCGAAAATCATCCGGAATAATAGAATAAACTCATAATCAGCAAGAATGTCTTTATTGTTTTCTAGCAGGGAAAGTTTTTTATCTTCCGTTTTTTTATCGTTTTTTAAAATTTCATATTTAATACGCTTTCGCCTAATTAAATCGAGTATAGTCGCTTGAAGGAACTTGTCTTCCCAACGATTCATATTAAATAATAGGCCTGCTAAAGCTGGTCTCAGTTCTGATGGGGGTTCACGATAGTAAATATGTTGCTTAGGAACTTTCCTTTCTCTCCCATGAAAAAGATAAAGTTTCAAATATAACAATAACAATATTAAAGCAAGTATATTCATTGTGTTCATGATGCTTTGACCAATACTTTTTCGGAGTTTTCTGGTTTCCTCCAGGGTTTCAAGAAGTTTTTTTGCTTCATCCCGCTGACGATT
This sequence comes from uncultured Caldisericota bacterium, assembly GCA_964565545.1. GTDB lineage: Bacteria > Caldisericota > Caldisericia > UBA6126 > UBA6126 > T3SED10-260. The sequence continues at coordinate 2,975 of CAZMFK010000055.1, forward strand.
TGCTTCTTCAGCATTTTTAACTTCCTGCTCCAGGATTTCTTCTAACAAGCTTCCTGAATGAGTCTGACTCATAGTAAAATAGGAAGATGGAAGAAGAAGCCTGACTTCGACAAAATTGTTTCGAGGAAGCTGCAATACTTTAACCGTGGCATGGCGATCATCCACAGGCAAAACTTCACCCCAAAGGGGACCATAGGCCCATACGCGGTAATCTTCCACAGGAATGGAGCTTTCCCATCTCACCTCTGCTTCAAACTGATCAACTGCAATATCCCAGCCATCACTTTGGAGTTGCCAGTAAAACTGACCAAAATCATCATAGAGTTCGATGATTTGATGAAGTTGGTATCGAAAAACAAAGGTCTTTTGTAGATCATTTGCTTCAAAGTAAAAATCAAAGTTGATATCATCCTCAGTTTCAGTGCGATGATAAGTACGATTCTTTTTGTCTAATGATAAATCTTCGGCATAGGTTCCTAATTCATCAGATAGAGAAAAATCGCTCATGAAAGCATAACCTGATTTGGGCAATGCGTAATAACCTTCTGTATAATAACCTTTAAAATCGACCTTGCGATGCTCTTCTATAAGCACTGTCCCGTCAGCTTGAACCGTGGCCAAAATTTTAACCGAAGGAATGGATACTGAACGAGCAGAGATAGGAGAAGCCCATATAGAAAAAAATCCAAATGCAAGCACAATAAGGGCAATGCAAAGTTTTTTCATACTCCTCCCCTAATCAATAAATTTTCCTTTTTTCTGCCAAATCAACAGATCCCATGGAGATAAGTCAAGTTTGGTAGCATCTGATTTCGGTAAACTAGCTTAGAAGTTGGTCTTCTTTATTGAAAAAAGTCTTGTATCCCCATTGCAAGGTAAGGATCACCGATAAAGCCACCGAACCTAAAATACCAAACATGATAGCAATTTGATAAGAAATGGCAGTCAGAGGTGAAACTCCAGAAAGAATCTGGCCAGTCATCATACCCGGAAGAAAAATAATTCCCATGCCCATCATGGAGTTGATGGTAGGTAAAATAGCAGCATCAAAAGTAGTATTGATAATGCTTTTCGTGGCTGCCTGAGGAGTAGCTCCCAGTATAAGGGCTTCTTCCACCAAAGCACGCTGAATGGTCATCCCCTCAAGCAGCGATTTTACCCCGAGTGAAATCCCGGTCATTGAATTGCCAATCAGCATCCCTGCAATAGGAATGAAATATTGAGGATCGTACCAGGGGTGGATTCTTACCACTACCAGGAGAAAATATAACAAACAGCTCAAAGTGCCTAAAGCAAGCGACAGCACAATAACCCTTTTAAATTTAAAAGATAAGACCCTTTGAAATTTATGAATAACGGTATGAATCGCAAAAGCTTCCATAAGTAAAATAATCCCGAGAGTTACCCATGGATTTGGCTTTTGGAAAATATACACCAGAATAAAACCAGTTAGTATAAGCTGTAGAGTCATTCGAACAGAAGAAAAAAGAATTTCTTTTTCGCGTGAGATGCCCCGGATACGAATAATTACAAACACCATCAAGACGAAAACATAAGCCAGTCCTACCTGGAAAGCTGTCAAATCAAGTATTTTACTCACTTTCACTTCCTTCCACCAAAGGGCTTTGACTTTCAGAAAAATGGATAATAAGGTCTGCAAATTTGCGAGCTATAGCTTTGGAATGCGTAACCATCACCACTGTTTTTTGGTGGTTTTCCGCTTCCTGGGTTATCCGTTGAATAATCAGCTCTTCAGTGGCATCATCAAGAGAAGAAGAAGGCTCATCCAAAAGAAAAACCTCAGGATTTAACAATAGGATCCTAGCCAGGGCAAGACGCTGCTTTTCTCCGCCAGATAATAGCTTGCTGTCTTCCTCCAGTGATTTTTTTAGCTTCACCTGATCCAGGATATCTCGCAAGGATTCTTCTGAAGGAAGGGATTTTTCTTGAAAGCGTATTCCCTGCAATAGATTAGCTTTGATATTTCCCTCAAAGATTCTTGGCTCCTGTGATAACAAGCAAACCTTTCTCCTTAGTTCGATTGACTTGATTTTCTTCAGCTCCTGGGCTTGATAATAAATACTTCCCGAATCGGGAGAAATTATTTTATTAAGCAGTCGGAGAAAAGTCGTTTTGCCGCTGCCACTCGGTCCCAATATACATGTAATCTGTGCTGATGGGATGTCCAGCGCTGGAATATCCAGAATATGCTTATATTGAACGTTTTCAAGATGAAACAAGGCACGGTTATTCATAATGCCCTTATCTTCTATCCAAAACCGCCCCGGGATCCACCGCCTCCTCCGCCGCCGCCGCCAGAAAAGCCGCCGCCGCCGCCAGAGCCTGAGCTATAAGACGACGATGCTGTACGAGATATGGAGCCAGCCATAGAAGATATACCCGACATAGCACTGTTGAGACTGCTAAATGCAGGCATAGCTCCGGCAGTAAACATTGCAGGAGTCATCAAAGAACCTTTGTCCATATCGCTTAAGTTGGGAGCTGCTAATTTTAAGGCCTTGAGCACAATAGAAGCAATGCCAAAAACTGTAGCATAGACCAGGAATCGTTCCCAGATAATGAGTGATTTTGGTCCATAAGCCTGCAAGTTTGAAAAATCCTTCATAAAGAGTCGAAAAGCCTTCCATTTGGAATACTCTTGTTTTCCAGTTTCCGTTCGACGCCTTAAGGTACCAAATCCAAACAAATACAGCAGTCCCACCGGAACCAACACCATAAAACTCCATGCAGCATCGACACGTATGAAAGCATAAAGCATGGCACCAGCAAAGCCACCAAAAAAAACCAACACCAGACCTATTGCCAGGGCAGCATTGGAAATCGAATTGCTTTTTTTATCAAAAAAATTCATCTTTTGAGTTTGGTCGGTAATTTTCTTTTTGAAACTATTGAACAAATTATAATAACGCTGGGATTTATCGCGCTGGAATTTCTTTTTTAGACCTTTGAGCGTTACCTGGTCTTTGCCTTCAAAAATGATCTTATCCAAAAGCAGTTCTTCGTAATCTTCCAGTTCATCTTTGCCGTCATGCAGTAAAGTTAACTGATGGTCTTTGGTCAGAATGTTTCCTGGTATCTCTTCGTAAGCTAGATGTTTTCTGCGTATGAGATCAATCATCGTAGCTTGTAAGTATTTTTCATCGTATTTTTGAAAGTTGTACAGCATGCCCACGATAGCTGGTTTTAGATCAGAGGGCGGTTCTCGATAATAGATGGATTCATTAGCTATTTGAGGCTCTTTGCCATACTTTTTATAAAGACGGAAAAAATTCCAAATCAGCCATAAAGCAAGTATATAAAAAAGGTATTGGATAGCTATGATTATTGCCCTCAGCCATTTGGCTCTATCACGATCTGCATTAGCTTCCCGCGCCCATACTTCTTCTTCGGCTCTTATGCTCTCATAGATAAGACCAGGCTTGGGACTTACTGTAAAATAGGAGGAAGGCAACAAAACTCTTACTTCTACAAAATCACTCGCAGGCACAGGAGCTACTTCAAGGTAAGCACTACGCTCATCAGTTTTAGTAAAAGTGCCCCAAAGAGTTTCATGTGCCCAAATATGATAATTATTAGTGGGGATCGCTTCCTGCCAGAGAATATTGGCCCTAAAATTGTCCACTTGAAAGCCCCAGCCATCGCTTTGCAACTTCCAGTAAAATTCTCCATAATCTTCATGTACCGATACCACATCTTTTATCAGGTAAGAATAGGTAAATGTCCGACTTTCATTGGAAGCAGTGAAAAAAAAGTCCACTCTGACATAATCAGTAAAATCCGTTACAACATAAGTGTCGGGAGAGCCACTTCCGGAATACTGCAGGGCATATTCCCGATCTCCCTCAATCACCTTGATATCCGTTATCTCTCCATAAGCTCCTTTGGGGATCTCATAAAAACCAAAAGTAAAATCACCATTAAACTGAAGCGTGCGATTTTCAACAACACGCGCTGAACCATTCGGATAGATCGTTACTTTGATATCTACCAAAGGATTGGTCAATGATTTTGCGAAAACGGAAGAAACAGAAAAAAAAGATAGTGCTAATATCATGCACCAAACAAGCAACAAAGCTTTTTTCATTCTTCGCCACCTCTCACATCGAAACCCTAATATGAAAAGTATAGCAGAAAATATTATTGTCAAAGGGACGGGGTTGTTGTCAACTTTTTGACCTCTCCAATCCTACTAATGTTATGCAATCCATATCTTATCAAATAAATCATCCAAGTCCGATTTGCAGTCCAGGAATTCATTCGTAAAGCATAGCAGGTTTAACTTAACCATCAAACAACACAAGAACACTTTCAAAAATCAATTCCTGCTAATTGGAAATGGCACCTTTATCGCACCAGAAAAACTACTCTCTGTCGTATGATATTTGCATGGCTCCCATATTTTGATCATAGACAGTTGCCATGAGGAAAGCATTTTGTTTTTCATGGGTGGCATTGATCACCCAGCCATCATTTGTGATTGATTTCATAACGATAGTCCAACCATGAGTATTTTCTAACAAATCTGCATAAGCTTCCATCGTTAGGTCAGATATATCTTTGAAACCAAAAGTATAGGCGATAACTTCTTCATCTTGGGAAGTTTGAAGCATGCTAACTAAAGTTCCACTTAGCTTGGGAAAGATAGATGGGATAGCTATGGGCCAACCAACTTCTTTGCTGGTATCGAAAGTGATCTTTGTATCTTCTTTTTCAGCATCCATGATAGTAACTGTGTCTTTGCCATTCTCTTCTTCTAAATTAAAACTAATCGTGGTATCTTCTACTTTGACTTCAACATCCTGGTTTTTTTTGGTATCTTTGGAAAATAATTGACATCCAACGATACCAATAGACAGTATAAGTAAGATAATCACCGCCAAAGAATATTTTTTCATTCATTAGCCTCCTTTTGAGTTTATCAAATTCATCCTAAAGAATAACCAATCTTTCTGCAAAGGCAATATTTATAACCTACCAAAATATTGTCAAAGGGACGGGGTTGTTGACAACTTTTTAACCTCTCTATGCCTACGTTTATGCTTAAGCGGGATAAGTGATCGTCACCTTCATGGTTTGGCCATCCCAGTCTACCTTACAGCCCAGGGCTTCGGTGACAAAGCGCAGGGGAATCACCGTACGACCCTGTACAATCTTGGGAGCTACATCGAGGTAAACGGTGCGACCATTGACCAGAGCATCTTTCCTGCCGATGTAAAGGATAATGGAAGTGGATCCCAATTGATAAGTAACTGTAGCTACTCTACCCGAAGCATCGGTGGTATAGCCTACTTGTGCTCCCAGGGATTCGCCTACAAAGCGGAAAGGTACAAAGGTACGTCCCGAGTCAATAAAGGGAGCTACATCCAAAACCACTAACTGCTGATTGACATAAGCATTCTTACTGCCAATGGTGAGTACAATGGTGATTTTGCCATCTTT
>CAZMFK010000056.1:0-225 GCA_964565545.1 uncultured Caldisericota bacterium
AAAAATACCTCTTATGTCCTCTCTGAACGAAGCTTTCGAGACATAAGGTCATACAGGGATTGGGCGACTTCCTTTTGTTCAAACACAATGGCATATATCTCTCGACAGATAGGAAGCTCCACCTCATGGATACGGGACAAGCGCAAAAGACCCTCCATGGAGTCCACTCCTTCCACGGTAGTGCCAGTGCTTTTTTGTAATTCTTGATAGCTTATCCCGCTTGCT
>CAZMFK010000056.1:235-4967 GCA_964565545.1 uncultured Caldisericota bacterium
ACTGGGTGCCTGCCCACCAGTTTCGGCTTAAAGGGCTGGTGCAAGTTAGTATCAGGTCTCCCAGACCTGAAAGGCCATATAGCGTTTCCTGCTTTCCGCCCATAACAGAAAAAAGCCGACCCATTTCAGCTATGCCACGAACTATTAGAGAGGATTTGGCATTGTAGCCCATGTTGGAACCATCCAGTAGACCCGCAGCCAGGGCAATGACATTTTTCATGATGCCACCAAGTTGAACCCCAACAACATCGGTATTGGTATAAACCCGGAAAATAGGGGAGGAAAAATAAGTCTGAAGGATGCGCAAAACTTGTAAGTCCATTCCTGCAATAACAGTAGCTGCTGGCAAATCCTGCGCTATTTCTTTGGCAAAATTGGGACCTGAAAGCACTGCGGCATGGGCTGGCTTTAGCTGGGGTAGCTGTTCCATCAGATCATCAAGGAGGAGCCTGGGAACTGGTCGAGGCAAAATCCCCTTGACCAGCGAAAGCAAATAATGACGCTCTTGCAAATGATTAGCCAATCGCGGGAGAAAAATGGACAAGTATTTGGAAGGAATAGCAAGGATCAACAAATCACTGGAAGAAACTGAATCAGCCAGATGGTCACTGAGTTTGAGCGAAGGAAGGTCAAGCGAAACCCCAGGCAGGTATTTTTGGTTTTCTTTGTTTTGTTGAAGCTGATGATACACTTCGGGGAAGTATTCCCACAACACAACCGAATGGCCCTGCCGGGCAAGCATGACGGCTATGGTTGTGCCCCATGCACCTGCCCCGATCACACAGCAGCTTCTAATCATGCCGACGCTCTCTACGATTGCGGACATGGATCTGGATGGGAGTACCTTTGAGAGAAAGCTCTTCGGTCAGATGTTTTTTGAAATAATTCATGATGGAGTCGGTGAATAAATCTTTGCGGTTGACAAATATAAGCAGGGTGGGAGGCCCTGAGGAAACCTGGGTGGCATAAAATATCTTTAACCGCCCCATGGGAAGAGGGTGATTGGCCATAATGGACTGGATCACGCGGTTGATCCGGGGGGTGGGGATTTTTCGGCGATGGGCTTCGTTGGCTTTTTCGAGAGCGGCAAACATCTCGTTGAAGCCTTCTTTATTGAGAGCGGAGATATATACCAGGGGGTAGGTATCCAGGAAGCGGAGTCGGGTCTGCAGTAGATGCTGAAACTCCTCGCGGTCTTCGATCAGGTCTTTTTTATTCACTGCTACCACGCAGGCCTTTTTTTCATCTAGGAGGGTGCGGGCGATTTTTTGGTCTTCTCTGGCAATAGGCTGGGAAGCATCCAGCAGAAAAAGCACCAACTGGGCCTGACGAATCTCCCTGAGGGTACGGCGCATGCTCAGGTATATGGTGCCAAAGCGGTGCATCCAACGGGATCGAATGCCAGCAGTATCAACGATGGTGAGGCGCTGGTCGCCTCGTTGCACTGATCCCCTGACGGGATCGCGGGTGGTAAATTCTTCCTCGCTGACCAGCGATCGGGTATGCCCCGAAAGCGCATTCATGAGGGTGGACTTGCCAGCATTGGGCTTGCCTGCAAGGGTAATGACCAGATCATCGGGAAGATCCTCGGCTTCAGGGGAAAGCTCTCCCTGAATGGCTACTGCCTCCATGAGCTCATAGATGCCATGCCCTGAAGTGGCAGAAACTGGAAACATGCTATCTATGCCCAGTTCATAGAATTCTTCAGGATGAAAGCTTTTTTTGTCCCATTTGTTGATAACCAATAGAGTCTTGGGGATGAGTCCGTGTTTTCTTAAAAAATGGAGCAGGTCGCGATCCTGTGGTACAATCCCGCTGGTACCATCCACGACAAAAAGGATAACATCGGATCGAAGCATCCGAGATAAAATCATTTCCTGCTGAAGGTCTAACAAAGTGCTGGCATCCACGCTTTCAAGACCTGCAGAGTCAATCAGCAGATAGTTGTTGCCTTCAAATTCGTAGGGGTGCTCCAGGATATCACGGGTGGTTCCTTTTTCTTCCATCACCAAATTGCGTTTTCCGGTGAAACGGTTAAAAATGGAGGACTTGCCTACTGAGTACCGTCCGACTAAGAACACTTGCTTCATGGTTGCGTTGGTCCCCCTATGTTTTATATACTATTTACAGCTCTACATTATAGATGAATGGGAGATAAGGTAAACTATGAAATTAAATGAGCTTTCGGTAAAGGATTTTGTTTTTGCCCTGGCATCCAAAACCCCCACTCCGGGTGGCGGATCTGCAGCTGCTGCAAGTGGCGCCATGGGTATTGGGCTTTTGCTCATGGCAGGAACTTTTGCAGAGGATCCTGCACTGGCTGAAACACTGGGGAGCCTTGAATCCCTACAAATCGAAATGCTGGACTTGATTGATCTTGATGCTGCTTCTTTTGATGGTTACATGGAAGCCATGAAGCTTCCCAAAGAAACAGAGGAGGAAAAAGCCCATCGTCGAGAACAGATGCAATTAGCGCTTAAGGAAGCTTCTCAAATACCTTTCAAGACATTGAAATCGTGCCATGCAGTTTTAAAAAGCCTGCCTCTGCTGACCTCCACCTGTAAAAAAAGCATGATCAGCGATCTGGGATCTGCTTCCTCATTACTCAGGACTGCAGTGGAAGGTGCTTTTTTAAATGTGCTGATCAATGCTTCTTCGATTAAAGATGAATCCTTTGTAAAAGAAATGATGCAAAAGGCTACTACTATGAAAAATGAATGCCTGGATGCCTTTGGCAAAACTCTCGAAGGAGTGGAGGAAAAGCTTGCCATTGGCTAAAACCTGCACTGAGCCAAATTATCTGCAGTATTCTCTGGAAAAGCTGGAACAGGTTTACCAGGATATGATCGGGCAGTACGAGGAATGTATGCTTTGTCCTCATCAATGCAAAGTAAATCGCAAAAAAGGGGAGCAAGGTTTTTGCAGGGGTGGAATTGAAACCAAGCTGGGAAGCTCCAGTCTGCATTTTGGAGAAGAGCCCCCTGTAACTGGCACTCGAGGATCAGGAACGCTTTTCTTTTCTCATTGCACCCTACGATGTGTTTATTGCCAAAACTATCCTCTCTCGCAGTTGCATCATGGAATGCTTCTCTCTGATGAAGCATTAGCGGAGCGCATGCTCAAGCTTCAACAGGATGGAGCCCACAACCTTAACTGGGTTACGCCCACCCAGTTTTTGCCTTCAGCATTTCATGCCTTGCTCATCGCTCGGGAAAAAGGTCTACGACTGCCCATCGTATATAATACTTCGGGTTGGGAGAACGATCCCAGTTTGTCATGGTTTGAGTATTTTGTCGATGGCTACCTGGTGGACTCCCGCTATTACAAGGATGAAACTGCATTTGCTCTTTCGGGAGCCAAAAATTACCGAGAACTCAACATTCACGTGCTTCGTACCGTCCGCAAACAATTGCCTGATGATTATTTTGATGACCAAAATATCTTGCAAAAAGGGGTAATTGTGCGCATACTGATGTTGCCACATTATATTGATGAAACAGTAGCTGTAATTCATCAATTGAAAGAGGTGCTGGGAAACGAAGTTTACGTGAGCCTGATGAGCCAATATTTCCCAGCTTATAAGGCGCTTCAGCATCCTTTCATGCATCGCAGGATACGGTATAACGAATATCAAAAAGCCGTGACTGCTCTCGAAAAATGTGGTTTTGAGAAAGGTTGGGTGCAAGACTATGAAAGCTGAACGCAAGGTCGATCTGATTCTTTTTTCCAATCAGCTCGAGCGAAGAGGTTGGGTCCCTGCCTTTCAGAGTCTGCTCAAACACAAAAACCAGTTTGAGGTTTATATCGTGGGCGGAGCTCTGAGAGATGCCTTGCTGGGAGTAGCCAAAATTCGCTTTGACGTGGATTTACTGGTGGATCCCAAAGAAGAGTCAAAAACCGTAGCCCATCTATTGGCCAAAGAGCTGGATTGTAATTTCTTTGATCTGGATCCTGAACGCGACACTTACCGCATAAGCAGAGAGCAGGCCCAGATAGATATCAACGGCATCCGTGGCAACGAACTGATAGATGATTTATTTTTGAGAGATTTTAGTATAGACGCCCTCTGTCTGCCGCTGGATAATTTTTTAAACGTTTATAGCCGCGGGGAAACGCTAATGAGCATCCTGGATTATTTTCAGGGTGTAAATGACCTGCGCTTGCGAAGAATCCGTATCCATAACCCTTCTTCTTTCGAAGACGATCCTTTGCGTCTGCTTAGGGCTTACCGGCTGGCTGGAGAAATATCCGGCAAAATCGAATCCTATACAGAAGAACAAATTGCCCTGCACAAAGAAAAGCTCTTTTCTGTCTCTGGAGAAAGAATTCGTGACGAATGGATGAAATTGCTTGCTTTTCCCAATAGTTTTGACTGGCTAACTAAAATGGATCAAAGCGGATTGCTTTCGATAGTGTTTCCTTTTTTAGAAAGCTTTCGCCCTATGGACCAAAAATATACCAAAAAACTTCAGGTTCGCCATCATACTCTTGAAACCCTGCAATACCTTGAAGGCCTTTTTCAACGTGTTTTTAACGGTTATTTTCCCCATGCTTCCGCTATCGAGGAATATCTGAAAAAATCCTTTGTCCCTGAACGAAATTTTGAAGTATTGTTGAAGCTTGCCAGTCTTTTGCATGACATAGGAAAACCTGATACTCTCAGCATGGAAAGCGATCGCCTTCGCTTTTTTCAACATGAAAAAGTTGGATCCGACAAGGCACTGGTGTACCT
>CAZMFK010000056.1:4977-8285 GCA_964565545.1 uncultured Caldisericota bacterium
TTTGAAGCTTGCCAACAAGGAAATCGAGTGGATTGAAGAACTCATCCTGCAGCATATGCGACCTCACCAGCTATCAGTGGCTGATCCTTTGACTGATCGTGCAAAATACCGTTTTTTTGCTGATCTGGGAGAAAATGCTGTTCCGCTACTACTACTGGCGCTAGCTGATGCTTACGCCACCAAACGGGTGGATATGGGTAGCCTAACTGAATATGAAGACTTTGTGTCCGAGATGCTTGATTATGCATTTAAAGAAGCACTTGAGCCTATTTCCCCTCTTTTGGATGGCAACCAGGTGATGGCATTGCTGGGCATTGAACCCTCCCCTATGGTGGGACGAATCCTATCTTCCCTCCTCGAAGCTCAGTATCTCAAGCAGATCCATACCATCGAAGAAGCTCGAGAATTTGTTTTGAACTGGCAAAAAACCTCCTTCGACGAAAATAACTAATCCTTCTTTTGGAAAATCGTGTTTTTTTAAAAAAACAGATTATACTTTTTTATTGAAAAATTATCGTGATTATGGTGGTGAAAAATTGGATAAAGATTTAATTACGACTCAGCGTGGTCTGGCTCAAATGCTCAAAGGTGGAGTCATTATGGACGTTACAACAGCCAAAGAAGCCTTGATTGCTGAAGCTGCCGGAGCAGTAGCTGTAATGGCTCTGGAACGTGTCCCTTCGGATATTCGCAAAGACGGTGGAGTCGCCCGAATGGCGGACCCCCTCAAAATAAAAGAAATTCAAGAGGCAGTGTCGATCCCGGTTATGGCAAAGTGCCGCATTGGACATATTGTTGAAGCCAGAGTGCTGGAAGCCTTGAAAGTGGACTATATTGATGAAAGCGAAGTGTTGACTCCTGCTGATGAAGAAAATCACATTGACAAGACCGCTTTTCGTATACCTTTTGTGTGTGGTTGTCGCGATTTGGGTGAAGCCCTGCGTAGAATTTCTGAAGGCGCAGCCATGATTCGCACCAAAGGAGAAGCCGGTACTGGCAATATCGTGGAAGCTGTACGCCATATGCGTCGAGTGCAATCAGAAATTCGCAAAGTGATTCACATGCAGGAAGATGAACTCTATACCGAAGCCAAGCGCCTCATGGTGCCTATCATGCTTTTAAAAGAAATCAAAACTCTCCAAAAACTTCAGGTCGTTAATTTTGCTGCTGGAGGAGTAGCTACTCCGTCAGATGCCGCATTGATGATGCTTCTGGGTGCGGATGGCGTATTTGTGGGATCAGGCATATTTAAATCCACCCATCCCGAAAAAACTGCTAAAGCCATCGTGGAAGCTGTTGCCCACTGGAAAGACGCTGAAGTGATTGCCCGAGTATCCGAGGGAATGGGAGATCCCATGAAAGGCCAGGATATCCGCGATCTATCTGATACCCAAAAGTTGGCCAGCCGGGGCATCTAATTTGGCAAAGTGCATAGGAGTCCTTGGTTTTCAGGGATCTGTTGAAGAGCATCTTGCAATGCTCAAACATATGGATTTGCCCGGAATCCGGGTTAAAAGCGTTGCTGAATTGGCTCAGATCAAAGGCTTGATATTGCCTGGAGGAGAAAGCACTACTTTTATCAAGCTTTTGCATAACTCCGGCTTATACCAGCCGCTGCTGGAAAGTATAAAAAATGGCCTTCCTGTGATGGCAACCTGCGCAGGCATTATTTTACTTGCCTCAAAGGTTTTTCAACCCAATCAGGAGGGTATGGGCCTATTGAGAGCTCATGTCCGTCGCAATGGATATGGGCGGCAATTGGACAGTTTTTGTGAGGAGGTTAGGATTGAAAGCTTTGAGGAAACGTTTCGAGCAGTTTTCATACGAGCCCCCCTTGTTGAATGGGTGGATCCGGAAGTGAATATTCTCGCCCGTGACAGCTCAGGTCATCCCATTTTTATCAAAGACAAAAATATATGGGGACTGACTTTCCATCCGGAGCTGACGGAGGACGATCGTATTCACCGTAGTTTTATTCAAGAAATATCCAAAGATTAACAAGGAGGAACATTATGTCCGGTCATTCAAAATGGCACAATATTAAAGGCAAAAAAATGGCAGAGGATGCCAAAAGAGGAAAACTTTTTACTAAAGTCGGAAAAGAAGTCACCATTGCAGCCCGTGAAGGTGGAAGCAATGTCGACAGCAACCCCCGCTTGCGAACCGCAATAGAAAAAGCCAAAGCAGCAGGTATGCCCAACGATAACATTAAACGAGCTATCATGCGGGGCACTGGCGAACTCCAGGATGGCAGCACCATTGAAGAGCTGACTTACGAAGGTTATGGCCCAAATGGTGTGGCTATTTTGGTGGAAGTGACTTCCGACAACAAAAATCGCACCAGCGCTGAAATTCGTAAAATTTTCAGCAAATATGGCGGAAACATGGGAGAGCAGGGCTGTGTAGCATGGATGTTTAATCCTGTAGGCAGAATCACTCTCAAAGATACTCAACTCACCGAGGATGACGCTTTTGAAATTGCCTCCACTATTGAGGCTCAGGACGTGGTACAGGAGGGCGAAAATTTTGTCATCACGGTGGCTTCGGCTGATCTGTACAAAGCCAAAGACCAGCTTGAAGAAAAAAAGGTAGAAGTTGATAGCGCTGACCTCGTCAAGATCCCAACCACTACGGTAGCCCTGAGTGGAGACGAAGCTACTCGCATGCTGAAAATCATATCAGAACTTGAAGATCATGACGACGTGGACGAAGTTTTTGCCAACTACGATATCTCGGAAGAGGAAATTGAAGCCTTCTACAACAGCTAAGCCGAAACAAGCGCCTTTGATTTTGGGAATTGATCCAGGAATAGCCCGTTTGGGCTATGCTTTTTTATGCGAAGAAGAGGGTCGCTTATCCATGGTTGACGCAGGTGTTTTTACCACCTGCCCCCAGGCTGTGGAAAAACGGCTTCAACTCATATATGAGTTCTGTGAATCGCTACTACTAAAAAACAGTTTTTGTTGTCTGGCCATGGAGAAGGTTTTTTTTAGTAAAAATGCCAAAACTGCGCTGGTCATTGAATCAGTAAGAGGCATATTGATGCTTTTTGGCGCAAAAAACAATTTACCGGTTTTTCAATATACCCCTCTGGAAATAAAAAAAACCCTGACCCTCTATGGCAAAGCAAGCAAACAGGAAGTGCAGATGGTTGCTGAAGGCATATTGGAACAAAATTTGCCCAAATCAGACGATGCCTGTGATGCCGTAGCTGTAGCTATATGCCATTATCTGAATGAAGGAGCAAACTGGAATGCTGTATGCCCTTGAAGGAATAATCGAACTTGTTTGTGATGATTTTATCGTTT
>CAZMFK010000057.1:0-531 GCA_964565545.1 uncultured Caldisericota bacterium
GAGTTTTTGCAGTAACTGTGGTTCAAGAGTTAAAGCAAATGATAAGTTTTGCATAGAATGTGGCTTTCCCTTAAAAAAGAAGCTAAATATGATCCCCGAACAAAAATCTTCAATCAATTTCATAGTAATTATAGTCATCGCCTTGCTCATTATCGGATTGGGCATTGTTGCATATTTCCTGATACCCAGGTTTTTTGCCACAACGGATATAAAAGTTTCCACTCGGGGTAATTCGGTTGGCAATACAGTAAATTTGGGCATCGTATCGCAACAGGATATTTGGCTCTATTACAGCAACTGGAGCGATGACTACCAACTTTACAAAATTCGTACCGATGGCAAAGGGCGCACCAGGCTCAATGATGATAATTCCAGCGATATCAATGTTATTGGTGATTGGATTTATTATCGCAACTGGAGCGATGGATTCAAAATTTATAAAATTCGCACCGATGGCAAAGGGCGAACTATGGTCAATGAAGATAATTCTGTTTTTATCAATGCCCACGCTGATTGGATCTATTATTGCAA
>CAZMFK010000057.1:631-8151 GCA_964565545.1 uncultured Caldisericota bacterium
TTGGAGTGATGGATTCAAGCTATATAAAATTCGCACTGATGGAACTGAACGTACCAAGCTTGGAGATGAAGTAACCGCTTCAATCAATGCCCACGCTGATTGGATCTATTATTGCAATTGGAGTGATGGATTCAAGCTATATAAAATTCGCACTGATGGAACTGAACGTACCCGATTGAATCAAGATCGTTCAGGAAATACCAACGTTGTTGATGACTGGATTTTCTATCGCAATGACAGCGATGAGGGAAAGTTATATAAAATTCGAACTGATGGTACAGAACGGGCTCGATTGAATCAAGATCGTTCAGGAAATATCAATTCAGTTGATGGTTGGATCTTTTATCGTAATGACAGCGATAATGGAAAGCTTTACAAGATCCGCATGGATGGAACGGAGCGACAGCTAGTCAGATAAATTTGTAGTTTAAAAAAAGATTTTAAGTAAAATAAAACAAAGTATTGTTTTTTATGATTTAGGTTATAATGAAATATAATTTTTTATTATATTGGAGTTTTTTAGGTGAATTATTGTAGCAATTGTGGTGCTAAGATAAATAATGGCGACAAATTTTGCTCAAAATGCGGACTTGCTTTAAAAGCTCAACAAATAACTTTGCCTCAAACAAAAACTAATGGCAACTCTCCCCCAATATCCCTTTTAGATGTCAAAGATCCCAGGCAAGGCAACAATATTGGAAATATTGCAAATTGTGGGATATTTTCTCAACAAGGGAACTGGATCTACTACAGCAATGAAAACGATGAAAAAAAACTTTATAAAATCCGTACAGACGGCACAGAACGTACCAGACTCAATGATGATTGTACCTGGTTTGTGAATGTTATTGGCGATTGGATCTACTATAGCAATGAAGGCGACGAGAAAAAACTCTATAAAATCCGTACAGACGGCACAGAACGCAGCAAAATTAACGATGACAAATCCTGGTTTGTAAATGTAGTTAGCAACTGGATTTTTTATAGTAATCTCAGCGATGATGGAAACCTGTACAAGATTCGCATAGACGGCACTGGACGCACCAAATTAAATGATGATGAATCCTGGTTTATCAACGTGGTGGGCAATTGGATATTCTATAGCAATCGAAGCGATGAAGGTAAATTGTACAAAATTCGCATAGACGGCACTGGACGCACCAAACTAAACAATGATGAATCCTGGTTTATTAACGTGGTGGGCAATTGGATATTCTATAGCAATCGAAGCGATGAAGGTAAATTGTACAAAATACGTCCGGACGGGTCAGGATCCGTAGAGCTCAATGATGATAAATCCTGGTTTATTAACGTGGTTGATGACTGGGTATATTACAGCAACGAAAGCCAGGGCGGAAAACTATATAAAATAAGCTGTGATGGCCTTGAAAGAAAAAAGCTCAACGATGATAAATCCTGGTTTATTAACGTAATTGGCCAATGCATCTATTACAGCAATCTGAGCGATGCGGGAAAATTATATAAAATACATCCTGATAGTTCAGGTAGAGCCAAACTTAACGAAGATAAGTCCATTTTTACAACTGCAGTCGGTCACTGGAATTATTACAGCAACCTCAGCGATAAAGGAAAACTTTATCGAATCCGATCCGATGGAACCGAGCGAAGAAAACTCAACGAGGATACCTCCTGGTACATCAATGTGGTTGGCGATTGGATCTACTACAGTAATCGTAGCGATGAAGGCAAGCTGTACCGTGTTCAAACGGAGGGCACTTACCGGGAAAAACTAAACGAAGACATTTCGCTCTTTATTGTGGTTTTAAATGATTGGATTTACTACTGCAACGAGAGCGAAGATGGAAAACTTTATAAGATTCGAACTGACGGTACTGGACGGGAAAAACTCCACGATGACAGTGCCTGGTTTATTATTGTTATTGGAGATTGGATCTACTATAGTAATCGTAGCGATGAAAACAAACTATACAAAATCAGAACAGATGGATCCAGACGACAGATTGTCTAAATCATCTTACAAAATCAAAAAAACCTTATTACCAAACTAGCGCATAAGCAAACAAAGCTTCCTCATAATGAAAAGGGTAAGGTCCTTTGGATTTCACGCCATGGCCAGTATTTTCAAAAGGATAAAACCAAATCGGGACGTTTTGTTTTTCCAATAAGTCTTTCAGCCAAACGCTTAACTTAAAAGGCACGATCGGATCCAATTCTCCATGGATGATTAGTACTGCTGGATCTTTTGAGTCTATTTCTTCCTCTGTACCAAAAAAAGCTCCCCAAAGATTGATAATCCCTTTGATACCAGTCTTATCCCAATCGGTATCTTCAATGCCAAGATGAAGCGCTGTCACGCCACCTGCAGATGATCCTCCCACAAGGATTTGCTGAGTGTCAATCCGGTATTTTTCAGCATTTTTCCTAATAAAATCTATAGCGAACCGGGCATCAACCGTAGCGTCATCAATGGCATCCAGCATATCATCAACATACCTTCGGCTTAATCGATAATTAATGGAAGCGGTTACGTAGCCAAATTTCGCAAAAACTTCGCAGCGGTCAGCCATCCGCTCTTTGGAACCACCCGTAAAGCCTCCCCCATGGATCCATAAGATAAATGGCCGCTTTTCCAGTGAATCATTCTCTGGTTGGTATATATCCATCTTCAATTGCAGTTCAATTCCCCGCCGATCAATTACTTTTCGATAGATGATATTTTTTTCGATAATAACTGTTTCAAATACTGGCTGAAGATATCGTGTGCCACTTTTTGCCTGAGAAGAAAATGTAACTGGTTTCAATACTATGCTTTGAGCTGAATAGACCTGGGTAGGTTTATAAATTCCATTTGATAAAGATAACAAGGTCATAGCCAGTATTAGCCAAAAACAAACCAAGTTTTTTTTCATTTTGTTTCTCCCTTCCCATCATTTCTTATTTATCTATTATATGGGATTAGGCTGGGAATAGTTACATATCCATCACTAATATTTACGATAGAAATAAAAAAGATCAAAAAAGTTTTAATCGTAAAAAAAAGTCATGGAAATATCCGTTATCCCAAGCTATAATAGCATGGAAGATGGATCAACAAGGAGGAGAGCTTTGAAGTCAAGCTTGATATTTACCCTTGTCGTTGTGTTGTTGTTAACTTCCTGTCAGACTGGCAGGCAATCTGAAAAACGGGTTACACTCATCGATAGTGCTCTCAGCAATAGCCTTCATACCAGGCTACTTCCTATCGATACCTCAGATAGTTTTAAGCAGCTTCTCAATATTGGCGATGAGCTGTTCTGTTATATTGATTACTGCTCTCTCTACCCTTCGTGGCTTTCTTATGAGCAAGTAAGCATTAAGCTATACCATCCTGAAGATGACCAAATAGAGGAATTTATCTTTCATCAGCAACAAATATTTGATCAGTGTCCCCATTTTCAAAATGAACGATACTCCCTGGATCAAAATCCATTTCCTCTGGGTTTGATTGAAAATGCCAAACTGATGGAGGAGCTTGGGCTGAATCAAAAGTATTTTTTTCTTTATGGGATCAACACTATGGAATCGAAAGTGGAATTGTGGT
Organism: uncultured Caldisericota bacterium; assembly: GCA_964565545.1. GTDB lineage: Bacteria > Caldisericota > Caldisericia > UBA6126 > UBA6126 > T3SED10-260. Next base: position 4,194 of record CAZMFK010000057.1, read on the forward strand.
TAAGCTCAGTCAATTACCAGTATCATATTTTTATTGACACCATGCCTGAATATGAATTTTATACCACCCTTATGGCCTATGACGGTCGCCCTTTCGACTACAGCAAAGGGATGCTTTCCTATATCCAGCATGACAATATAAAAACAATCAATCTGCATAATCTGGGCACCCAGGTGTATCCATGGGACGATCATTCTTCAAAGGTATTTTCACTTCAAAAAAACATCTACACCGAGCAGTATTTTTTATCCGGACGGGCTGCCAAAATTGTACCAAAAGAAAATCCATTGGATCGCAAACTCCTTTTACAGCAATTTCATTTATCAGAACATCTGGTGATAGTCCATCCGCTGGAAAACAACAAAAAAGGCATGCTCTTTATCCGAAGGCATTCACTGGAACCTGCTCGGTATTTTGAAACTGAACATCAACACTTCAAATTCTTTTCCCATGCCTTTGGGTCAGAAAATGACGATCAGAGCAAGCTGTCTGATTATGTATTATTTTTCAGTAATCCTGCTGATACCCTTGAAATAATGGATATCTCGACTTTTTCCACTATCACAGTGGATCTGGCATCCCTGGGTTACCCTCGAATGGAGTCTGTCCTATCGCATATTTTTGTTCCAAACGACTCGCCAACGCTAAAATTGCTTATCATTCCATACAACTTTACTGATGGCTCCAGCGATACTTTTTTCGAACTCGTATTTAATCCATCCATGGAGGCTAAATCTCTTAGCCCCATTATCTTGACCCAAAACAAAAAACACCAGCATCTTGCTTTTCACTTTCTGGAAGAGTCCAACAAGCTAATATCCGTAGCAAAGAACAGAGAAAGCCGTGAGTATGAGGTTCTCAGTTTTTGTTCAAACAATGACCAGGACATGTTTAAATTGTCCTTTTCCGTACTGGAGCTTCCCTCAGATCCTATTGATTCAGTCAAAATATATTCCAAAGAATCAATTGCGCCTTACATTAAAGGGCACGCCATCCTTCAATTGACTTTAGGCGAACTATCTCAACGCCACACCCAATTTTACAACTTAATCATATCTGACTTGCCATCGGATAATATCTAATAATCTGCTCTTTTTACTGGTTTTATAAAGTAAAAAAGCTCATCAATAAAGGGCAAAAAGTTGTCAACAACCCCGTCCCCGTGACAAATTGAAAAAGGGTGCTTGATTCCTTTACTTTCCCTTTGATGAGTGCTAAAATTCGCCCACAGACTCAAGATTGATTGTTTTTTCAATACAGTTAAAGAATAATGCTGATTTCTTTAAAAAATTATTGAAAGAAGGATGATCAAATGCTTAAGCAACATCAAAAGTTCTTTGCTTCTTGGCTATTAGTAAGTTTGATTATAACTTTTTCTGCATGCAACACCCAAAAACAAACTGCAAAAATACCTTTGGGCGACATTGATGCATTTCGTCCAATACTGGAAAAACATGATTTCACTTCAAAGTTTGCTCCATTTGTTCGAGTTGATCTAATCAAGCTCTATGAAGTTGGCAAGCTGGCAGATGCAGCAGGCAATAATGCCAACGCGCCCTATCGGGGATTATTTGGTTCCATACCAGAGAGCATACCTCTTACCAGCGTCAGTCAGATTATTTCTGCACAGGATAAAATCGATCAATGGCTTTACACCTCTCCTGGTTTGCTTCAAGGCTGGCAAATTAATCCCGACGAAGCTATCGTGCTTATCACCAAAACTCCTCCCAAATGCGTTTATTTCAGCTATTGTGGTTTTATCTTTAACAAATACTACCAAAAAAATCTGGAAAAGAAATGGATCTGGACCAGCTTTAACGATCCCCTTAATCATATGACCATAAAAACAACCGGCACGCCCAATGGAGCACCGGGGGATCCATTTGACAAAGACTCGGTGATCATTATCACTGCAGACAAAGGGATAGATCAGCGCATACGAAAAGCGTTGGTCGAAGCAGGATATCCGGAAGACATCATCAACACCTATGTGATTCCAATTTCCATGGTCTCTCTGGGCATAGGCCCTGAATTTGACTCTATCGTTTTTGGTCAGCGCATGGCCCTTTTTGATAATCCTCAACTGGGCGAAAAGTACGTAAATACCATTACAGCAGCTTTAAAGGTAACTCCCATAGAACAATCACCATTCGATCCTTTTTCTGCTCCTAAATTGCGGGTAAGAGGCAATGGAGTAACTGAAATAGACTATAAACCGGTATTGGATGAATTGCGATTGGCTATCCTGAGCAAATACAGCCATCTGGAAGCAAAAGAGCTTAAGACTTCGGTATGGCTTCCAGAATCCTACGATGCAATCCAAACAGAGCTATATGTTGCAGGAGAAAGCAGAGATACCAGCTATTTACGGAGCGAAACGCTAACGCTGGGCGATAACCCCGATGAGTTTGTGATTGTATATGGGGTTAATCATGCTGCCACAGGAAAAGCTACCTATGCTAATTGTAATTTTTATGGCGAAGAAGCCTGGAACGGAGTAGTAGGCATATACAATACCGAATATGCAGGTAGTGCTGAAGCTTTTTTGCCGGGGAATCCATTAGCAAAATTTCTCTATGTTTGTAAATTTTCGCGAACTATGGATTCGGACATGGTCTGCATAAAAGTTCCCGATGGACCTTTGGCGCATGGTGTTGGATTAAATCAATCTGCATTTATCGGTTTTAGAGCTTATCTTGAACCATCGACCAAAGTAGGACCAATCAACACAGAGCTTCTTTATGACCAGGTAATCAAGTTTCATCCCCCAAAATGAGACAAAGGGACGGGGGGTTTGTCTCATAAAATATTTCTGGTGGAGCAGAGGGGAGTCGAACCCCTGACCTCATCCGTGCGAGGGATGCGTTCTCCCAACTGAACTACTGCCCCTTATGTTTAGTGATTCTATCCAAAAACGGATTAAATTGCAATTCATGAGCAAGAGTTGTATGCTCTCCATGGCCAGGATAAAGTCTTATCTGCTTGCAATCATGATACGTGGTACAAAATCTTCCAAGCGATTCCTGCATATCTTTGGGAGATCCCCTGGAAAAATCAGTGCGTCCGATAGATTCTTGAAAGATAAAATCTCCGGTAAACAAATCATCACCAAGCTCCAGAAGCACTGAACCTGGAGTATGCCCAGGATAGCAAGCAATTTTAATCTCAGCGAAAGAAAAAGATAAAGAAGCAGGATAGTCATCCACTTTCTCTTCAGAGCTCAAGGCGCAAGCAGAGGCAAACATCACAGAACCATTCTGGGAAGCATCGTATAAAAGGGCTTTATCTTCGGGATGGATATAAATAGGGAGTTCTGGATAAGCTTTTCGCAACTCAGGCAGAGCAAGCATATGATCGAAATGACCGTGAGTTAAAAGGATGGCCTTGGGAAGCAGTTGCTGGTTTTGAAGAAACTGATGGATAGGCTTGAATTCAGCAGGATCGATCAGCACTGCCTCTGAATCCTGATGAATCACGTAGCTGTTGGTTGAGATTGGACCGCAAGGGATCGTTTTTATCTTCATTCATTCCTCCGGGTATCAAAAATCAGAGTCACAGGACCATCAATCTTGAGTTGAACTTCCATATCCGCAGCAAAACGTCCGCTTTCAATGCTTCGACCATAATCCCGTTGAAGTGTATGTAAAAGACTCTCATACATCGCTTTTGCCTTTTCAGGTGCTTCGGCTTGGGTAAAATCGGGCCGATGTCCTCGATTAAGCTTTCCTAAAAGGGTGAACTGGGGAATCATCAGCAAAGGCAATGTTTTTGCCAGGCTAAGGTTCATTTTTCCTGCTTCATCCTCAAAAACTCGCAATCCATCTATTTTTCGGGCAACTATATGAAGGTCTTCTATAGTGTCTTCTTTTTCGATACCCACAAAAACAGCCAGGCTTTGCTGGGCTTTTGCAATGACTTGTCCCTCCACCACGATTTGTCCAGAAAGAATGCGTTGTAT
>CAZMFK010000058.1:0-8098 GCA_964565545.1 uncultured Caldisericota bacterium
AGCAATGTATTCATCAAGTTTTTTTAAAGGATCGCCCGTAGCAACACCTTCAAAGATGTTTTTAAAACTCATACCCTTTTGTTGAACTAAAAAGTGGATAAAAGCAGAATTAAGGTATTCATAGTCACGAGTCCATCCAGAAGAGACTAGACCTGTGGAGTTCATTGGAAAATCAAAGAAATTAGGCTTAAAATCTGCATGAATGTATTGGGGCATTTGTTTGGTTCCCCATGCTTCCATCAATCCGGCATATTCTGCTGTTGCTTCGATCCACCAGTATTCGCCTGTTCCCAAACTACCGCTCAAGTAGCTTCTTCTTCCATAATATTCTGCCTGAATACGGTGAAATAGTTCATGCCCGATGGCAGCATAAGTTTTTTCATTATTGGAGGGTAGATTCATCATCATTTTAGCAGGAAAATGGAGAGCTTTAAAAACTTTTCCATATAATGGGTCGTCTTCCCCGGTTGCAAGTCGGGATGCAGTCGAGAAGACGCCACTGATTTTTACGGTAATGGGGCTACGCCAAACTCCCCATAGCCTTCCAGGTGTTTCGACCGGATTTTTAAACCCTTTTTTGTGGACATAGTTACTAAAAGCTTCTTCAAGGACTTGCCCAACATCCTGGATGTAATTAGGATATTTGGAGTTATAGCTTTGCAATCCCTGGGCCATGTCGGGTTTTTGCCAGGTGTTGTACTGATCATGAATATCCCATACTTTCTTGTTGTAGTACAATTTAAAGTTGCCTTGAGGAGTAATGTAAGTACTAAAACATAGTTTTTCAGCGATCCACATAGCGCCGATAGTTGTTCCAATGACCGCAGCAGTAGCTCCTACAGTTTTAACTACAGCAATTTTGGTTGGCCAGGCAAAAAATCCCTGCAACCAGCTTAAATGATTTGTTAAGAACTCAAAACTTTGCTCAGCTTCGATGACCCGCGAAGGAAGAGTTTCCCATTGCTTATAACTTTCATCCCAGCGATAAGCAGTTAATTGGTCAGTAACGGGATGGTCGGGATCAATATCGTCTGGATTATATTTGACTTTGACTTTAACATAATCGGGAAGCTGATCCATACCATCAATACTTATATCATAAGTTATCGCTGCGCCAAAAGGTTGCAAAGGATTTGCAGGGGCATTTTCAACTTTTGAAATACTGAGCATCCTGGGTTGGTCGATAAAATTCGGAGGCAAGGATATGCTAACTTCATCTTTATAGCTAATAGTTTGAACGCTTTGAGAAGGATGAATCATCTGAGACATTAAGGCAGTAACTGAAGTATCTTTTACAGTAAAATTAAGTGGGTTGGTTGAAGCTTTATCACTTTTAATTGTTATAGCGCCTGTTTTTGCTTCATAGGGCAAGGTAACTTTAACAACATCGTCAGTAACTCCCTCCAACAGAATTTCATCCTGATTGAAAAAAGCCTTTAGATCTTCTTCGTATTCTAAAATTGAAGCGTCAAATTTTAAATATACATTTGATCCTACAGGACCATCCAATGGATACTGTTCTATAACTGATGGTAATCGAGCTGTTCTGGTTTTCTTAGCCCCAACATAATAATTGCTACGTTGATTTTGCCAATAGAAAACAAATACAAAAGTACCCAGAATAAGAGCAGCGATAGTAATGATAGATACAATAACCATAGTTTTTTTTTGTTGAAAGTTGTCAGAATAGGTTTCGATTGGCTGAGATATTGAAGCATAAGATGAATTAAGTTCAGGGAACTGGTTTACTTTTATCCAGCTATCCCAGCCTTCATTCCATACTAAGTCATCACTGCTGATATTTCCTGCTTTGTACATTCCGACAAGTTCATCCCATGAATAGGGACCGTATTGTTCGTTATTTCGGGATAAATACCACTTTTGGCTCATTGCTATTTCTCCTTCCCGATGAATCAAATACAAGATAAACATTGATGAATAATCAGCCAGGTATATAATGGCCTGCACACTCATCAGCATTATTAAAAAATGGAAACATTAAATTGTCAATCAAAAATGACACTATAATGATGAAACAATATAGATGTAATAACTAAGCAATAATTTTATAGTGATTTGCCCATATAAAATATCAGCTTTTTTCGCCAATAAAAAGCTGAACAATGCCAAAAGTCATGCTTGAGCTTGATTTTAAATTGATGCCACTTTGGTGCATCATAGAGACAAATTCTTCCAAAGTCGGAAAGTTTAAAATGGATTGACCAAGATACCGATAGGCTATGCGGTGAGAACAAAACAAACGAGCTATCCGAGGCAAAAAAACGCATAAATACCCTTGGTAAAGATATTGAAACCAGCGCTTTTGTTGGGATACCATTTCAAGAACAATAATCTGTCCACCCTGCACTGTCACTCGAGCCATTTCTTTTAGTGCAGTCATTTTATCGGGAATATTGCGAATGCCAAAAGCAATCACTGATACGTCAAAAGATTCATCATTAAAAGGAAGACGCGTAGCATCGGCAGTTTCAAAGGTGATGGCATCTGCGAGGTTTTTTCTGTAAGTTTTCTTTTTAGCCAGGGATATCATTTCTTCCGACAAATCAATACCGTTTATCCTGACTCCAGGGTGTTTTTTTGCAACTTCAATTGCCATGTCTCCGGTGCCTGTTGCTACATCGAGGCATCGATAAGTCTTAAAAAAATGCATCTTCCTGACCGTACTATTGCGCCACACTATGTCCTGCCCAAAACTTAAAAAGTGATTTAGAAAATCATACCTGGGCGCTATTTTGGCAAAGATATCTATGACTAATTTTTCCTGGCAGTCAAAGTTGAAAGGGGCTTGGTTCTTCACAAATTAAAACTAAAAAAACCAGGCATCAAGAAGAAAACTCAAACCGAAAAGCAATTGAAACAGATGGATATGCATTACATTCATTGGCAGTATTTTCATTAAGCTAACTTCATTAATCTCATTAGCAGCGGCATGTTGGATTTTGAATATCATCGGAGCAGTTATAAAGACAAGCAACGATATAAGGGGGAAAACATGAAAACTTATGCCTGCAGAAATAAAGGCATAAAGAATCAGCGAGAGAATGAAATAATACTGAATCGTAGCTATCTTGCCAAAAAGAATAGGAAAAGTTTTGCGATGGGCAATTTGGTCAGCTTCCTGATCCGGTATTTCGTTGAGCAATAATAGATTATGCACCAGAATTGCCGAAGGGATTGAAAGTAAAATCATTTCCCATGAATAAGCTCCAAGTTGAACAAAAACTGTCCCGATAACAGGCAAAGCTCCTAATCCCAGGCCTGCAGACCATTCAGCCAGCGGTATTTTTAATATGACCGGCGAATACAGCAGCACAAAAAAAACTGCCATCATGAGGAGCCAGAGCAAGCTCCAATGTACTGTGATAATGAAGTACAATCCGATGGAAGCAGCTAAAAACAATAAAATCAAACCGATCCATAAAGCAGTTTTGGGCCGTATCAAACCTTCCACAATGGATCCGCTTCCTCCATTGAAGGGTGATCGTATTGTTTTTAAATCAATACCGCTTTTAAAATCAAAATAATCATTGATCACATTGACGCTCATATGAGCTATCGTTAAGCCAAAAAAGGCAAGGATGGCGGTAGGCCATGAAAAACTGCCTTTATAATAGGAATAAGCATTGCCTATAATGCTTAGCACTATAGGCAAAGTCAAGTATTGCGCTCTAACAATTTGAGCCCATTGGGCCAACTTATTTTTCATGTTTCTACCTCAACCTGGGTTAATTATCAAGACAATTATAACAAAACGCCATGAAATCAAAGCTCAATTCGGAGACTTTGCCAGACTTCTTTTCTTTTTTGATCCTGAATGAAAATTATCAAATCATACAAGTGCTTATCCGGAAGAGGAAGTGCTATGGGTACCTGGAAGACACTGTTCAAATTATTTTTCTGAATTGGAATTCCATAAAAACGATCTTCAACAGGGGTAAGGTATTTCTGAAAAACATCAATATGATCTGAGTTTCCCATTATTGTTTGAGCGTGAAGATATTTACGTACAAGCACTACATTCAAAGATAAGCTGTCCGAAACAACACTGCCGTCATGGAATATTTCAAGCTCCAAGCTTCCCTGTCCCTCATTCTCCCATTGGATAGAAGTTATAAAGCCAAAGGAAGCATAGGCATTATGGTCTATAAGATAGCGCTCAAGAAATCTTTCATAAAGCACTCTTAGCTTGCCTTCATCAGTACGAGTATCCCTCCCGGGAGGAAGACCTTTTTGAGCATTCAGCCCATTAAAGTAGTAAGTAAAAAGTCCATGATCATTTTGATAAAACCTCAACCTGTTATCAACTCCTGGAATATCTAACTCAGGAATTTTGCCTGATGTTTGCACGTAGTAGCGAATATACACCAATGGATAAGGAAAAAGCGCTTCCTTCAACAATTCGGTTGCTTGATGGGATAAGCTTGATTTTAGGCACCATACTGCATCAAAACCTTCCATAAGAGTTTCCCTGGGGATATAACTTTCTTCTGCACGGATAAGAGCAAAGAACGGTATATGTAAAATGGTTTTCTCCTGAGCTTTATCCCGATCTCCGGAAAATTCCAATATAATTCTCCCTTCATGCAAACCGGGAGTAAGGTAGTGCTCTGAGGTAAGTTTCAGCATTTGAAAAGGCAGGGAAATAACAGTGAAAGGAAGCAGTTTTGCTTGAATTTTCGCGCCTTGCAAACCTTCCACGCTAATTTTGTAAGCAGTTTTGGGGTCGATGCCCATGAGAGGGAGATAAAAGCTTTTTTTCTGTCTTCCAATGAAGCTTGCCAAATAGAGCGAAGGGTGATCCTCATTGCTGCCATTAGCAGTTATAACTACGTTTATTGAGCCTTGATGCTGGGTAGTATACTGTATTTTGCCGTAAAAGCTTTGATCAGAATATTCATCAGGCAGATTGATGCTAACAGTGAAATATGAATAATTCAGGGTTTTTTTGTTTTCTTTAATGGAAACATATGGAGAGTCAACAGATATGGCACCATCAAGCAAAGCAGATCCTTGGGTGTATATGATCAGGTCCCTTCTGTAGAATTTATTTACAGACAGTAAGCCAAAATCCATGTTTTCCGGGATAGACTTAACTCCGGAACAAGGCATGGGCAAGAGGGTAATTTCTCCTGATGGAATCAGTATAAAAGCAATCTGCTGGGATGAAATGGCAAAAAAATCCGTATTATTTTTAATATGCCAGGGAATATTCGTCAAGCTGGAAAAGCAAGTAAGCCTTTCTAGCTCTGGGTCTTGAACATAGATGTTTTCAGTAGCATCCACCCAAAAACTGCCTAAAGCATGAAAACAACCTCTGGAGGTACCTTTTTGACCAAAGCGATGCTTCTTGAAGCCATGCTCATCCAAAACAATAATGCTCAAGGAACGTAGATCAGATATATAGATTTTCTGGTAGCGATAAAAAATACTTGAAGGAACAATGCTCTCAGGAAGAAGAATGCTTTTTTGATGAATTCCATCTTGGTTGAAACATTCAATGGATGGAAGGACCGAATCCAAAACATATATCATATCATGACTGATGGTCATATCGATAGGGTTTTGCCAGAAAGAGTCCGATGAATCCTTAATCTTAAAAGGAACAATTTCTCGAGATTCCAGAAAATACAAGTAAGGATCGTTATTTGCATCAATCCAGAAAAACCGCTCAGCATTAGCTGAGAATGTTTTTATCTGTTTCATGGGAGGAAGCAAATAGGTGCCAAGAATTTCAAACTCATCATTCCATTGTGTTAATTCGTTCGAAGAAAGTGAAAAAAGGTGCTTGCCATCGGTTTTCCATTGGATATAGCTGGATGCTTCCAGCATAGGAGAAGAATGTGCAGTAAGACCGATAAAAAGACAGTAAAAAAAGATGATAAGCAGCCATAAAACCGAAATTTTGAAGCATGATTTTCGATTGATCATTTTTCGCTCCCCCCTTCTTTCATCCATTGAGGAAGTTATCAGGTACAAAATATCTTTCATTTAAAACTTTGTTCTTGTTGATCTGTCTTTTATTATATCAATCTATTTAATATTATCTCCATACTGGTTAAAATGTAAGGGTAAAGGATAGGAAAGGGGGTAAGCCAGAGATGCAGGTAGTTTTTATTGTGCTAAACAAAACTGGGAAGCTGGATGAATTATTAAAAGAATTCGTTGAAATTGGAATCAAAGGCGCGACTATACTTGAATCCACAGGTATGGGGAGATTGCTAGTTTCTGCAGATGCTGAAGAAATCCCATTTTTTTCAAGCTTGCGCATAATGTTGAATGAAGGGAAGCCCTTTAACAAAACAATATTCTCTGTAGTGAGTGATGATCAGGTTCCAAAACTCGTTGAAACATATGAGAAAGTGGTAGGAGATTTGCATCAGGCAGACACAGGAATCATTTTTACTATGCCTGTATCTTTTGTAAAGGGTGGCAAATTGGCTTAATATTTTTTACAGGCTACAAAAGCATAGGAATATAAAGACATAAGCATTGCTTCCATTCAAGACAAAAATCTAAAATAACACGTTGATTTTTACAGGTCTCAATACAAGAAAGTTTTTATTAAAAGGTAACAATTCATCGTTGTAATTTACATTTTGGCATACTATTTGCAATCAATACATTACATTTTTGGAAATATGACTTTTTATGTAGTAAGAATAAGCTTTTCCAATCTGCCAAATTCTAATTCCGCTTGATCGTGCTGCTTAAAGTGTGTTATAATAATTAATTACTCTCTATAAATATTGCTATAAGAAGATGATACTTTGAAATTGTCTTAGCCTTGAAGAGCTTTTAGAACTTCCTGATGAACCAATTGAGGATATACTCCTCCCTGGAATTTCAAGACACCCTCGATAGCAATAATGGGAATACGATTTCCCACTTCGATGGCACTTTTAACTTCTGGGTGATTTTCAATGCTATCTTCTTCAATATCGATGAAAACAAGCTCGACTTTATCATTTACATTGGAATTGACAATAAACTGGTACAACTCATCATATAATTCTCCCATCGTTTTTGGAGGTGTGCAATCCCCAGCGGATTTGCAACCTGCGCATGAACTACAGCCACTTACTGGAGGCTGATTGCGAACACCATACACTTCAATTTTGATTTTATGATTCATTTTTTTCCTTTCATAAAAAAATTCCAATATGCTAACTAAGCTATGGTTAAAATGATTCCTTTTTTTTAAAATGATCTCCGGGTTTTAGATAATAGCCAACTGCAGCTCCGTTTCTTTTATAGTAATTAATATCTTGAATATCTGCTTCATCAAGCAAAAAAACTCTTTCAGCCAAAATTGATGGTTTCAACTGAAGAACTTGAACTCCCTGCGATGCTTTAGTGTTCAAGGGATGCAATATAGAAGTATGAATAATCAAGGTTTTTTGGTTTGATCCTGTGATGCCAATATCAATGTCTTCAGTAAAATATTTAACAAATATTAATGGAGCGTCCATATTAAAAGCATTAAGGAGCTGTTTTCTTTCTGTTTTAGTCTCATAGGCTTTAATATTGATTTTGGCCATTTTGCCATTATTGAAAGCGAACAACATAAAACCTTTGAATTCATTGATTCCAACGCCATAAAGTATTTCATCGCCATGGGACAAGCTCAACGATTTCAGCCAGTTGATGCCTGAACGAAAAACATAATCGCTGTTATACCATTTGTAAGTTATTGCGTGTTTTGTAAAAACTAATACTATCTTTTTTTCAAAACTCCCTGGTTCCACCAAATCTAATGCATCAGCATTGTTGTCAATAGCGCTTATATTCATTTCTGCAATCAGCCTCCGGATTCATTTTCTTTGTATTATTATCAGAACTTGGCTTAATTAGTAAAGAGTACTAGTATTTAAACAAGGATCGGACCCATTGGGTAATTTTCTGAAATAAAGACGCTGTGTATTGATCGTCAGACACTGTGTTAGCATGGCTTAGCAACTCATTCCTTAAAGGTTCAGGGTATTTAATCTTAATTACCATTGCTTTGTTTTTGTGTTTTTTTGATATTGACTCTAATTCATTAAATCGATTTCGCTCGATGATAAAATTTTGATAATTT
>CAZMFK010000059.1:0-8088 GCA_964565545.1 uncultured Caldisericota bacterium
TCCAAGCCATGCCAAAGGTAATTCGTTAAATTTATAGTGGCAGTTCATACTATGTATATAGTCCAGAACATCTTTGTACCTGGGGCTACGGAACCAATCATTTAAGACATAAACATATTCGACTTTCAACCCAAGAGGTAATACTAATTTCATGTATTGCTTTCTTTTAAAATCACAAGTTTGCAATTTTTCATCTACAGATCCAGACACTTGTTGATACTTTATTTCGATAATGAACAAAGTTTCTCTAATAATTACCAATAAAGCATCATCTGGAAGAATTTTGCATGATATGAATGATGTCCAGTCAATATTCTCTTCTTCCAAATAACGATAAAACTCATATTTCTGAAAACACCTGGCAACCAATTGCTTATCAAAATAAATCTTGCTACCTGCCATGCTATCATCTTCTATTATTTTATATCCCTTGATTTGCTTCAATAAATCTTTAAAGCAAACTTTTTTTTCAAAATTCAACCCAGTTTTTGTAGTTGCTCCACCTTTTCCGCCAATTTTCATTGCTTGAGCACTCCCTTTTTTTGTAATATAACTATCACTTTTTCACTGTTATGTTATTACTTTATAAGTAAATCAAGAAAGATCACTTGTTTGAGCATTAGCACTTAACATGCATGAAAGCTTGTACTCCCATTTTGTTATCATACATAAAATATAATTAAAACATTAGTTAATGCAATGAGAGGAACATCAGTCTCACCTCAACCACTGGATCGCCCAAACTATCCCATGATACAGTCCAAAGAAGAACAAGAGGAAAAAGATTATTGCCACCAGGCAACTGCTGCTTGAATAAACATTCTGCTCATCGCGCCAATACACTCCTGATAAAAATGAAGTTTTGCAATAACTAAAATGATGATCCTTGTCCTGGCCGATATAGGTAACATAATAATTAGGTCCTCCTGAAATAAATGCGCCTGGAGCGAAGGGACACCATGTCACTTTTACATTTGTGTAACCAAGACTTTCTGCGCTTTTTTGGATACGCTTTTTGTCAAAAAATATGGAGAGCCACCAGATTGATATTATAACCACCACAAAGATGCTGACGCTTAATATCCCCATTTTAGCTCCTTTGATAAATATTCATCTCATTTAGTCAATATTTTAGCATAGGATTTATAAAATTGCTTAGTTAAAAATATATAGAGTGCGTTTGCTATACCACTCGTTGATGACTGAAAATAAAAAAACATTAAAATATATAGTAAAGATGGTGGAGTGTCCAAGAAATGGCGAACAAGGAGGACAGGTGAGAAAGCTTCGCAAAAGCTTCTTAGTGCTGGTCATTTTATTGAGTTTTGTTTTTAATCCCATGCTTTTAGCTCAATCGTTATTTTTATCTATGGGATTTACCCCGTCCATGCCTCATCATTCGCTACCTGTTGAAATTGTTGAGTTTGAAGGCAGTATACTTCTAGGAGCTCCCACTCCTTGGCAAATTAGTGCAAATATATTGTCTAAGCATCCCTGTGACGTGTATTTAGTCTGGGGTCCTGCAAGCTATCACTATGCCTATCGAAGCAGGTTTGCTCAAGCAGATGCCCTGGAGCCAGCCACGCTAATCATGAATCACCTTGAGCCAGGCCAGAAATATTATTATCGGTTGTATTTTAAAGAAAAAACAGCTTCAAAACATTATGCAACCCAGGAATATTCCTTTCATACTCCAAAACTTCCTGGACAAGACTTTTCTTTTGTCATGCAATCGGACTCTCACTTATATAACTCAGCTGACCACGAAGTCTATCTCCAATCTTTGAAAGCAATGGCTCAATTTCAGCCAGATTTTATCTTTGATCTGGGCGATACTTTCATTTATGACGAATTTGACAAGTCGCATGATCCAGCTTCTGATAAAATTCAGGAAAGGAGCCTGCAGCAGCGACCTTATTTTGATATTTTCAGCCGAAACGCAGCTCTTTTTCTCACTCTGGGAAACCATGACGGCGAAGCAGGTAAGTATTTTGATGATAGCGATCAGAATTTAGCTATAAAGGCAACTAAGGCAAGAAAAAAATACTACCTCAACCCTCAGCCCAACGAGTTTTATAGCGGAAATGAACAGGTAGAGCCTTTTGTGGGTCTTCCTCAAAATTATTACGCTTACCAATGGGGAGACGCTCTTTTTGTAGTTCTGGATTATTATCGCTATAGCCCTATGGAAGATATTCCGCCAACTAGTGCATGGAGTTGGACCCTGGGCAAAGATCAATACGATTGGTTTCAAAAGATTCTTGAAGAATCCGAGGCCAGGTTTAAGTTTGTCATAGCTCATCATGCCAATGGAATAGGTAGGGGCGGTCAGACCTACTCCCGACTGTTTGAGTGGGGTGGACATGGTCCAAATGGAAAGTACCTTTTCGATGAAATGCGCCCGGGCTGGGGAAAACCCATCCATGAGATTATGCGGGACTGTGGCGTAAATGTTTTCTTCCAGGGTCACGATCATGTATTTTCCATGGAAGTAGTCGATGGTATAGTTTACCAGACCCTGCCTCGACCTTCCGAGAAAAGTCCTCAAAAGCAAAATGTGTTTATATTGTATCCCAATGCGCATCTGCTTTTAAATAGTGGCTTTCTAAAGGTTGACGTCAATTCAGATCAGGTGAAAATAAGCTATTACCGATCCTACTTTGTTTCGAGTGATCCCCAGGAGGGAAATACTGGATTAGTCTTTGTCTATGCAGTTGATATAGACGGAAGAGTGAGTATTCTACAGGATAAAAAAGACGATTTGAGCAAGTACAGATAGCGAATCGTAAATTGTAGCGATTGAGAGCATTTTTACTTAAATAGGTTAGCTAACACAGTGAAATGAGGAAATAAAGAATGCAAAAACCCAAACTAATAATGATTACAGGCATGAGTGGGACAGGTAAGTCATCGACTTCCCAGCAACTGGCCAAACAATATGAGCTCAATGGCATTCCCTGTTGCTGGATTCACGAAGAGATTGAAAATCACTCCATTCGCAAAGAGGGGGAATTTGCTATAGATCGACTGGACACCGAAGAAGGGATGGCGACCAATATAGCTGAAATGCTTTCCCGATGGAAAGCGCTGGCAGAGGAAATAGCTTCATCCAACCGAGTGTATGTCATGGAAGGATGTTTTTACCAGAGTATCGTCCGGTATTTTTTTTCCAGCTGTTACTCAGAAGAGCAGATCAAATACTATCATAGCCAGGTGTTGGAGATTTTGGATCCTTTGAAACCTTTGATCGTATTTTTGTATCGGGCAGAGGTGAAAAAATCCTTACAAGAAGCTTTTCAAGTCCGGGGGGAGCAGTGGAAAAATATTATCCTGGACAAGGAAAATGAAGGGTATTTTAGATATCACCCCTATATTGACGAAGAAAGCATCTACAAAATGTATGAGCATTATCAACGACTATCCAACGAGCATTATGAAGAGTACCAGGGGAACAAGATCAAGCTCTTTACAGCCGACGGACAGTGGCAAAAGCACCTGCAATCGCTGACGGAGCATGTGGGCTTAAGCTACAAACCCAGGGTATTTCCTCTGGCAGCAAATCCGGAACAATATGCCGGGATCTACTTCCTGGAGGGAGACCCCCAAAAACGTAGATTAGCGTTCAAAGTGCTGGATGGCGTGCTTTATGGCCAGACTTCCTGGTGGTCCAACATGGCACTGCTCTATCTGGGAAACCATGAATACGAAGTGCTCTCCTTCCCAATCAAATATATCTTTCATCCCGATAGGAAACCCAAAGCTGTCACGGTAATTGAGAGCTATGGCTGGGGGATTTCAGGAAAAACGCTGATCAGAAAAGAGTAAAAAGTTGTCAACAACCCCGTCCCCGTGACAATTATTGGGGTTTGACGTGCACATCCATTTGCGGGAATGGGATTTCGATACCGTTGGCATCCAGGGCTGCTTTGATTTTTGGATAGGCTCCAAAGAAGATGGTCCAGTAATCCCCTGTCTTGACCCAGGGACGCACCACCATGTTGACCGAAGAATCGCCCAGGCTTACTACTTCAATGGTAGGGGCAGGGTCAGGCAGTACTTCGTCAAAACTTTGGAGAGCTTCCAGGATAACTTTCTTTGCTTTGGCAATATCGGAGCCATAGGAGATGCCCACTGCCATATCCACACGGCGAGTATCCATTGCGGTATAGTTGGTTATCGCAGAGCCCCAGACGGATTTGTTGGGAATAATGATTAGCTTGTTGTCCGGAGTAGTCATCGTAACTGCCATCATGTCCATTGCTTTAACCGTACCGGATACTCCCCCTGCGTCCACATAATCGCCTACGCTAAAAGGCCTGTTAAGGGCAAGCATAACGCCCGAAGCCAGGTTGGAGAGAGTTTCCTGGAAAGCAAAACCCAAAATAAAGCCAGTTACGCCAAGTCCTGCAATCAAAGGTCCGATATTCAGGCCCAGACGGCTTAGAATCATGATAAAGACCAACACCCAAAGAGTTTTTCCCACTACGCTAACGATTAGATCTTTGAGCATTTCGTCCACACGGGGGGATTTTTGGAGGATTTTTTCAAGATGATAGCGGATAAATCGAATGACATAATAACTGATAAATAAAATTAGCAAGGATGTCAGCAGAGTGACCAGCAATCGGAACCCCTGCCCCGTGATCCATTCCATCATTTGGGTTACCCAGATATTACCTTGCGTTAGAGTTTTTTGAAGGTCATTCATTGTTGGCCCCTTTCACTTTTCCACCGTTGGAGTAGGCTCAATATCGTGCAACTGGTCGAAAAGGATTAAGTTTTCACAGGTTTTATTTTAACGGAAATCTTTAGAATATTAAAGTTTTTTTAATTTCGGTATTGAAGGATCTAATAAATTTGATGAGGCTTTTCAGATTTTTTTTCCAAATGATTAGAAATTATCCAATTCCGTGTTATACTTTTATATAAAGATCAATTTGTTTGCCTTTAATTACAAGTGAACAACGATCAAACAACAAATAAGGAGGGGACGATGCGTCATTTGAAGAGAATGGTGGCTTTCGTTTTAATGCTTGCCATTTCATCGTTATCAGCGTTTGTTTTTAGTAGTTGCACACGAGATGATAAAAGCACGCTAGAAAAGATTATGGATAAGAATGTGTTAACCGTTGTAGGAAGCGGGGGATATCCACCTTTCAACTTTTACAATGAACAAGATGAAGTCGTGGGCTTCGATGTAGATACTGGCCTGGCTATTGCGCAGGAGCTGGGTGTAATATTAAATTACGAAACTTCAGCATGGGATGGTTTGATTGATGGACTGAAATCGGGTCACTATGATGCGATATTGGGCAGTATGGCTATTACCGAAGATCGCCTGAAAGAGGTCAGTTTTACAGTGCCTTATTATTATTCAGGCGCTCAATTGATTGTTCGTGTAGATGCTGGAATTAGCAATCCTATGGATATGCTTGGTAAAGATATTGCAGTGGCTACTGGCACTACTTTTGCAGATGATGTCATTTCATTGGGTGGAAATCCCGTTTTTTATGAAGATGACAACCAAACACTTGCAGAACTTCTTGCAGGTAGAGTGGATGGGGTGATTACTGATCGATTGGTAGCTATCCAGGGCATGAAATCCATGATAGGTGGAGACCAGCTGATGATGGTTGGAGATTTACTACGTACCGAACAAATGGCTTTAGCAGTGCGCAAAACCGATGAAGAATTGCTGGAAAAGCTGAATGAAATCATCAATGAGTTACACTGGTCAGGTCGAATGATTGAAATAAGTCAAAAATGGTTTGACGGAGAAGATATCACCCGTCGTTAAAAAGGCATCCTTTGGATTATCAATTAAAGAGGGGTTGCCAATCATCCCCTCTTTTTTTATGGACTTCAACGAAAGGAACAATCGATGCTGGAAATACCCTGGAATTTTGCTGCCATACCCCAATATTTTTTAAGATTTTTCCCTGCTGCATTAATGACTTTACAGATCACCACACTTGGGATCGGTATAGGGCTTTTTTTAGGTTTTTTAGCTGGCTTAATGAGGATATCTACCTATAAGATTTTGAATATTCCGTCTTATTTTTATATCTGGATTATCCGCGGAACACCATTATTGCTTCAGCTGTTTATCATCTATTATGGTCTAGCAGTGGTAGTGAATATTCCTCGATTCCCTGCTGCTGTCTTAGCTTTAGGTATCCACAATGGAGCATATATTGCTGAGATTTTTCGAGGAGCGATACAATCGATTGATCGTGGCCAAAAAGAAGCAGCGCTTTCCCTGGGTATGACTGAGTGGCAAACCATGTATCGGGTGGTATTGCCCCAGGCTTTTAAGCGTGCTATTCCACCATTGGGCAACCAATTTATTATTGCCTTAAAGGATTCTTCTCTTGCCAGTACTATCGCAGTAAAAGAACTGCTTTTGCGCACAAGGCAGGTGGGGTCTTCCCAGTTTATGATGATGGAGATGCTGATTATTGCAGCGACTTATTATTTGATCCTAACTTCTGTTTTAACTTTGATCACTACTCGGATTGAAAAAAACTTATCCATTAGTGACCGGAGGAATTAGACATGGAAAAAGATATGATTGAAATTAAGCATTTGCATAAGTATTATGGGAAACTCCATGTGCTTAAAGACATCTCAATGGATGTAAAAAAGCAAGAAGTGGTCGTCATTATTGGTGCCAGTGGTTCAGGCAAATCAACTTTACTCCGTTGTATCAATTTTTTGGAACATATTCGATCAGGTAAAATAATTATTGATGGAGAAAAGGTGGAACGGAAATCAAAGATGATCCATAGAGTGCGTCAGGAAGTAGGCATGGTGTTTCAGCATTTTAACTTGTTTCCTCATCGGACGGTAATGGGCAATGTAATTGAAGGTCCTGTACAAGTTAAAAAAGAGTCTAAAAAAATAGCTACTGAAAAAGCAGAAAGGCTTTTAGAACAAGTGGGGCTATCGGACAAAAGCGACAAGTACCCATCAGCGTTATCGGGTGGAGAAAAGCAACGAGTAGCTATCGCTCGGGCCCTGGCTATGGATCCCAAGGTGATGCTTTTTGATGAGCCTACTTCTTCCCTTGATCCTGAGTTGGTGGGGGAAGTGCTGAATGTCATGCGAAATTTGGCCAAAAATGGGATGACGATGGTGGTAGTTACCCACGAAATGGGTTTTGCGCGAGAAGTAGCCGACCGAGTCATCTATATGGATGATGGCAAGATTGTAGAAGAGGGCGATCCAGAAAAAATTTACCAAGATCCCCAGCATGAAAGAACACGTGCTTTTTTAAGTCAGATTCTTTAAGCGGAATGGCTAAGAGATATGATGCGGTCTTCAAGAATATACCGAACAATGTAATCACAGTGAATCTTTAAGGTATCCATTGCGGGGATGGGGCTGGCAATATCTTTTAATAGCAACGGTATCTCTGTGCAACCCAAAATAACTGCCTGAGCTCCTTGAGAACGAAGATCCCTGATAGACTGAAGAAAGTATTCTTGTGTGGAAGCTTTGAAGATGCCCATGGATAGCTCTTCTGCAATGAAACGATGAAGTACTAATTGAGTCTGTTCCTCAGGAACGATGACTTCGATCTTGTTTTTCTGGGAGATTCTGTCTTTTAGAAAATCTTCTTTCATTGTGAAACGAGTGCCCAGTAGGCCTACCTTAGTCCAACCATGGAAATGGATATCAGCCCTGACAGCGTCTGCAATATGTAAAAAGGGGACCAGGAGCTTTTCCTGAATCAAAGGAACTACTTTGTGGGGAGTATTAGCGCAAAGTGCCAATGCTTGAACGCCTACTGATTCGAGCTTTTGGGCATGAGCAAGGATTATTTCAGCAATTTGGTTCCACAGGCCTTCCTGCTGAAGATGGTGGATTTCCTGCTGGTTTAAGTTAGACATCCAGAGTGGGGGATTAGTGTTATTGCCAAAGAAATCGTTGGTTTGCTGGTTGATTAGGCGATAATACTCAAGCGCAGAATGCCACGAGGTACCTCCGATCAAACCGATTTTTTTCATGGTTTCCCCTTTTTCATCTTAATTAATCTTAAAAACTACCATCAATAAAGGTTATAAAGTTGTCAACAACCCCGTCCTC
>CAZMFK010000060.1:0-1823 GCA_964565545.1 uncultured Caldisericota bacterium
TACCCCTTCATCACAATGTAATTCCCTGGATTGGGCCTGCTACTCGAAATCCTTTATGCGAAGAGGAAGAAAAAATCATTGAAGAGTCCCAAAAAATCATGTCAGCCCCGGATATGTCCGTTATACCTACTACTGTTCGAGTACCGGTGCCGATTAGCCATGGCGAAGCGGTCTATGTTGAATCTGAAAAGCCCGTTTCTATTGAAGAAATCCGTCATCTATGGCTCAGGACTCCCGGTATCAAGCTAATGAATGAGGTCAGCTGCCCGGTGCATTCCGCTCATACCAATGAGGTGTGGATCAGCCGTTTGCGAAAACCTTCACCCAATAGCCTGGCTTTTTGGGAAGTGGCGGATAATCTACGGGTGGGATCCGCCTGGAATGCTTATCAAATCTTCAGCCTGCTGGCAGGAAGGAATCCCAAATGATGCATGCAGATGCTACCGGCAATACCTTTTTGATGGTGGATCAAAGCGTACCAAAATCCCAGCGAGTTGATTGGATCAAACAACAGCAAGTTAGTGAAGATGGCGTGATTTGGGTAGATCCTGCTGAGGAAGGATTTACGATAGATTATTACAACCGGGACGGCTCGAATGCTGCCTTGTGCGGCAACGGCACCCGCAGTTCGCTGTGCTATTTACTAAGGCTGGGCTTGATCCGGGCCAACGAATGGGTAGCGCTGTTCACTGGCTCGGGAAAACTCCAGGGCCTGGCGCTATCGGCTGAGGAGGCGATGGTTGCTATGCCAAATCCTTGCATGATTGCTTCCGTGAGATGGCAGGAAAATCAGGGAGTGGCAGTGATGGTGGGAGTACCCCATGTCGTGTTTCAAGCTGAATCCAAAGAAGCCTGGAAACGCTGGGACCTGCAAAAAGCTTTTCAGGAAATGTCCAGGCTGTCTGTTTTGCCCCAGGGCGCTAATATCAATTGCTGTTATTTCGAGCAGGGCGTGCTTTTCAACCGTACCTTTGAGCGAGGGGTCGAAGCAGAAACCCTGTCTTGTGGCACTGGATGCGTAGCAGCAGTTTGGGCCATGAAAGAAATACTCTCTCATGGACTCTTGCCAACCAAGGTACAAACTCAGGGAGGCATGCTTGAAGTTTTCATTAAGCAACAAAATTATTATTTGAAAGGAAAGGTGATATTAAATGAATTGGTTTAAAGGAACGGGCACTGCTTTGGCAACGCCCTTTAAAGAAGATTTTTCGATCGATTGGTCAGGATTTGACCGTTTACTGGAGGAACAAAAAAAAGCTTCCATGGACGCTCTGATTTTGTTGGGCACCACGGGAGAGTCTCCGGTGATAAGCTTTGAGGAGCGAGCCCAGATGATTAAGCTTGCGAAAGACCGCCTGGCGGGATCCATGCCTCTAATTGTGGGCACGGGCAGTAATAATCCTGCAGTCGTGCTGGAAAATAATCGTCAGGCTGAAGACCTTGGAGCGGATGCGCTACTGCTCGTTAATCCGTATTATAACAAGAGCTCTCAGGAGGGTTTGGTGGATTTCTACAGCTATATCGCCAGGGAGACCAAGCTCCCCATAATGCTTTATAATGTGCCTTCCCGCACCGGGATGAACATATTGCCCGAGACCATGGTGCGTATTTTTCAAAAAGCGCCACAGATATCTGCCATCAAGGAAGCTTGTGCTGACATCTCGCAGATTGGTCGGCTGATGTCTATCAAGCCCTCTGCTTTGGAGGTATTTTCCGGCAATGATGACCAAACGCTCCCTATCATGGCTTTGGGAGGCAATGGAGTGGTTTCGGTTGCTTCCAATGTTGTGCCCCAGCAGATGAAAGCTATTACTGATGATGTG
>CAZMFK010000060.1:1833-8051 GCA_964565545.1 uncultured Caldisericota bacterium
GCTCGAGAAAATTTCTTAAAGCTTTTTCCCTTCATGAAGAATTTGTTTATTGAAACCAGCCCATCTCCACTGAAATATGCGCTTTCCTGTCGTGGATGGTGTAAAAATATCGTTCGACGCCCCTTGATAACAGCCAGTGAAAAAGTGGAAGCTGTCATCCAAAATGACCTGAAAAGGCTGGGATTGCTATGAATTTCGGAATTATAGGATCTCAAGGGCGTATGGGTCAGGAACTTCAGGAGTGGATAACTGCTCAGGGTCATGAGATTAGCTACCGGAAAGACACCGAAGAAGAAATTCTTAAAGAAAAACCCCAATGCCTGATTGATTTTTCCCGAGCCTCTGCTTTAGAAGAATCTTTGGCGCTGGCATTGAAGTTTGAATGCCCTTTGCTTATCGGTACGACGGGACTGGAAGATGCTCACTGGAAGATGATGAAAGAAGCTTCAAAGAGCACTCCCCTGTTTTATAGCGCTAACTATTCCATGGGTATTCAGCTATTTCACCAAATGCTAAGGGCTATCCGAGGCCAGCTTGATTCCTGGAGTATAGAAATGGTGGAAATCCATCACCGACAAAAAAAGGATAAACCTTCAGGCACTGCCCTGGCTCTTAAAGAAAGCCTGGGTCAAGCGATAGACATCCATGCGCTTCGGATGGAAGGAGTGCCTGGAGAACACTGCATTATTCTTACTCAAGCAGGAGAGAGCCTTCGGATAGAGCACCGAGCGCTTTCACGCATGGTATTTGCTCAGGGGGCTTTGCAATGTGCACTGTGGCTCATGAAACAAAAACCCGGACTATACGCCATGGAAGACATGACGCAGGAGGCAAAGGAGAGTGCGCATGGACACTGAAACCATTATCCGTACGATATCCGAAGCTCCCAGGACTACTCCGGTTAAAGCATACTTGAAAGGAAGCTTTTCAGAGGAGGATTTGAAGGGTTTTGAATACTATCGAGGAACAGATTATTGTTTGATTTTTGCAGATTGGAAAATACTGAAACCATGGCTGGAAAAGCACCAGAATCAGATTAAACAGCAACGAATCGAAGCTGACCGAAAAAACTCAGCCATTCCCTTGAAGAATATTCTTGACTGTCACGCCCGAATCGAGCCGGGAGCCATCATCCGGGATATGGTGGAAATTGGCGAAAATGCTGTGATTTTAATGGGAGCTATAGTCAACATAGGCGCAGTGATTGGGGCTGAAACCATGCTGGACATGAATGTAGTGGTGGGCGGTCGGGCGCAAATTGGCCAGCGGTGCCATATCGGCGCGGGGTCGGTTATTGCTGGAGTTGTGGAGCCTGCCAGCGCTGTTCCTGTCGTGATTGAAGATGGAGTGATGATTGGCGCTAATGCGGTTATCCTGGAAGGCGTGCGAGTAGGCCAGGGATCAGTGGTTGCCGCTGGGGCTATCGTGGTCAGAGATGTCCTTCCCTTTACGGTGGTGGCTGGCGTACCTGCCCGTGAGATCAAGACGGTAGATGCACGTACACAGTCCAAAACAGCCATACAGTCTGCTTTGAGGAAACTGGAGTGAGATTATGAACACTGTTGTTCAAAAATATGGCGGAAGTTCACTACAGGATAGAGAAAAACTGGAACAAGTATGCGCAAAAATCATGCACTCTTTGAATCAAGGCTTTAAGGTGTTGACCGTAGTATCTGCCATGGGTAGCACTACTCAGCAGTTGATTGATCTTTCTCGCACTGTTGCAGAGCATCCTCCTCCCCGTGAGCTGGACATGCTGCTGACAACCGGAGAACAGGTTTCAGCTTCGCTTTTGTGCATGGTTTTGACAGAAAAGGGTATTCGAGCTCGTTCATTGAATGCATTCCAGGCAGGCATCCATACGGATACCACGCACAATCAAGCCCGGATCAAGACCATCCATGCACCAAGGTTGGAGCAGTGGCTTAATGAATATGAAGTATTGGTAGTAACAGGTTTTCAGGGAATTACCGATTCGGGCGATCTAACCACTTTGGGGCGGGGAGGATCAGATACTACTGCGGTGGCCATTGCTGCTGCTCTTGGTACTTCCTGTGAAATTTACAGCGATGTACCCGGGATATTTACGATAGATCCAAAAAGGTATCCCGCGGCTAGAAAACTGAAAGCCATCAGCTATGATGAAATGCTAGAAATGGCTCGACAGGGAGCCAAAGTGTTGCATGATCGCTCCGTTGAAATAGCCAAAAAATTCAAGGTGCCCCTGACCTGTGCATCTACGTTTAGTGATGAGGAGGGAAGTCGAGTGATAGAAGATATTGCATTGGACGATGCTTCGCCAGTGACAGGCCTGAGCCTGCTGGACCACCAGTGGCTGGTGAAGGTTACTATAAATAAAGAAAAGGCTTTGGACCAGATTCGAAGCCTGTTTCGGGAAATGGAACTGAACATTGATATGATTGCCCTGTTTCATCATGGAGAGGAGCTTTTTGTATCCCTGACCGTCTGGGAGGAGGACTGGAAAGGAGCAGGAGAAAAGCTGGAACGAATCCGGACGAATCTACAGGAAAAGGATATGAGCATGGAGAACAGCTTTACCAAGATCACGCTGGTGGGCTCTCATATGCGCACTACCTCTGGCGTAGCAGCAGCGATATTTGAAGTACTGCCTCCAGACCGGGTTTTCCTCATTACTACCTCGGAAATCAGCATATCTTTGCTGGTACGCACTGATGAGAGCCAGGCCATGATCCAGGCGCTGGCGGAAAGATTTTCCTTATGAGTGTCTGTGGCGACTGGTATCCTTATTTTCCTCTACGCATTTTAAGGGCGAAGGGTATGTATTTGCTGGCAGATGACGGGAAACGCTATATGGACACTTTCTCTGGGCTGGGAGTGCATTTGCTGGGGCATAGCTATGAACCTTTGATGCGCCAGATGCATCGCAAAATGAGACGGTATACGCATTTATCCAATTTTTTCAAAGACGAAGATCTGGAGCCTTGTACTCAGTTGCTGATGAAAGCTTCGGGTTTGACGGGGGGAGTATTTTTTACTAACTCCGGTACTGAAGCCTGCGAGTGTGCGATGAAGATGGTAAAAAAGAATACGGATAATTTGCGCAAACAGGTGCTCTATTTCAAGCAGGCTTTTCATGGCCGAACGCTGGGAGCTTTGTCAGTGAATGGCTTTGAGGGATTGACCCGGGCTTTTCAACCTTTGCTGCCTGATACCGTCGAATTGCCCTGGAACGATGCTCCTGCTTTTCATGACTATATGAGCAAGCATGGGGATCAGGTCAGGGCAGTGTTTGTGGAGCTGGTGCAGGGAGCTGGCGGTGTGAGAGTGATGAGCAGAGAGGTGATCCAGGCTTTGAAGGAATGGCGTGACAAAAAAGGATTTTGGCTGGTGTGTGATGAGATTCAGTCCGGCTTGGGTCGCACTGGAGCTATGTTTTCGTATCAACATGAGGATATGGTTCCTGATTTGGTGTTGTTGGGCAAAGGCCTCGGTGGCGGTCTTCCTCTTGGAGGCGTGATCCTGCATGAAAGGTTGAAAGGAAGCTTGTTACCCGGAGACCATGGCTCTACATTTGCTCCCAATCCGGTGGCTCTAGCCGGGTGCAGGGCGCTTTTGAGCTGTTTGCCCGACTTCTTGCCTTTAGTGCAGGAGTTAAGTGTTGAAGCAGTTAAATTGATACAAGCGGAGTTGGGGGATTATACGAATGAAATTCGTGGTAGGGGCTATATGATTGGTATAGAGCTTAAAGAAGCTATGCCCTCGTTTCGGATGCATGCCATGAAATCCCATCAGTTATTGCTCAATGTATTGCAGGACCGGGTGATACGGATGCTTCCTCCGCTCAATATGTCGATGGCTCAATGGAAAAAAATGATTCATCGCTTGGCCCAGGCTCTGGCGGAGGCTTCAACATGTTAGCTCAGGTGGAGGCGCTGGCTTTAAAAGTCGCTACGCCTTTTTACTGTTATGATGAAAATAAGATAAACGTTCAGCTTGCACGAATGAATGCTTTCTTTGAGGGTTTGGATGCGTTTCCTGGTTTTGCCATGAAAGCCAATGCTAATCCCCATTTGATGAAGCTTTTTCTTGCTCACGGTATGGGCATGGATGTGATTTCCAAGGGGGAGTTTCTTTCTGCCTGTCGTGCTGGAGCGAATCCAGCCAACATCATCTGGAATGGAAACATTAAGAGCCTGGAGGAAATGAGGTGGATGTGCCAGCAAGGCCTGGGATGGGTGAATGTGGACTCGTTTCAGGAGCTTAAACAGTGGCAAAAACTTATGGATGAGGGTTTTGGCAGTTTTCCTGGTCTTTTTATTCGTATGAATCCCGAAATTGCAGCAGACACTCATCCTTCCATCGCTACTGGGCGGGGAGTACACAAGTTTGGCATTGGCCTGCACGAATTGGCGGAAGCGATAGCCTTTGCTCGTTTACATTCCTTGCCTTTAAAGGGATTGCATGTCCATATCGGTTCGCAGATTACTTCAGTCGAAACACTCGGAAAGGCCTATGCCTTGCTAAGTCAGGTGGCACAAAAGCATGATTTGAACTATATCAATCTCGGAGGAGGCTGGGGAATCCCCTATGCAGAAGGTAGGGAGTTGGACTTAATAGCGCTGCGTAAGGCGGTGTGGGATCTGTTGAAGCCTTTTTCGGTGTTTTGTGAATTGGGTCGATTTTTGATAGGTGAAGCAGGGTGGTATGTGGTAAGAGTCCGGGAGATTCGAAGATCTGCCGGGTCTTGTTTGCTTATTACTGACGGGGGGATGCATCATTTGTTGCGCCCTTCCCTATATCAGGCAGAGCACGGATTTTCTGTCTTTTCTCCTGACGGTAGCCAAAAAACCAGGATTAAAGTGATGGGAAGGCTTTGTGAAAGCGGAGACGTCTTGATCCCTGAAACGACAGCTTGCCTGCCCAGGGAGGATTCGCTGATCGCGATTCACCAGGCGGGGGCTTACGGGTTTTCCATGGCCAGCCATTACAATGGTTTTCCCTTGCCTTCCGAATGGCTACTCAAGAGCAACGGAGAGTGGAAGTGTATTCGAGAGCAGGAGGAAGAAGGGGCTTTTTTGCATTCAGTGCCCGGAGGCCTGGAGTGTTAAGCCCTGTGGAGCTACGTCATTGGATGCAGAATAACCCTGAGTTGGCTTTTCAGGAGCAGGGAGTTACAGCCTTGTTGTGCAGGGAGCTGGCTTCTTTTAAAAGCTTAAACTTGCTCCGGCCTCTGGAAACAGGACTAGTAGCAGTTTATGAAGCATGCCCCGGAAAGCCGTTTATTCTTTTCCGCGCTGATCTGGACGCTCTTCCAGTAAGGGATGAACATAGCGGGAAGCTTGTACCGAGGCATGTATGTGGACATGATGTTCATACGGCAATTTTATATGGATTGATACTGCGGAGTTTGAAAGAAGCTTTTCAAGGCAATATGATCTTTGTTTTTCAACCTGCAGAAGAGTCTGGAGGTGGAGCAAAGCAGTTGCTGGATTCAGCGGTATTGGATAACTTCCATATAATTTCTGCCTATGCTTTGCATGTATCCGATGTTTTTCCTCTGGGAAAGATCGCCAGTGCCATGCCCACGCTTTTTTCTTCCTCGCAGGAGCTGGATCTTTACTGGAAGGGCCTTCAGAGTCATATCACCCAGCCTGAAAAAGGACGGGACGTCTGGAAGGCTTGTGTGGCTTTGGAGCAATGGAAAGCCAGCCAGATCGAAGGAAAGGAAGAGGGCTTTTTTCTGGGGATAGGGCAGGTGGAAGCGGGTACAGTACGCAATAGTGTGCCGGAAAACGCTGTGATGCGGATGACTGCCCGAGGTATAAGCACTGAGATTTTGCATGGGGGCCTTGAAAAAATAAGGCAAGCTGTGCGGAAGATAGAGTTTGAGCATGGAGTCGAGGCTGTTTTGAATTATGGCACCTTTTACCCTGCAGTGGAGCAAAGCCAGGAGCTGTTTGAGCGATGGATGAAGGTTTTTACCCAGCAAGGGAAAGCAGTGCTTTGTGACCCCGTTTGGGCAGCGGAAGATTTTGGCTACTTTGCGCAACGTTATCCTGCCTGGATGTTTTGGTTGGGCACCCGATTACCTGGCGATCCTCAGCTGGGCTTGCACCATCGTTCCTTTTGTCCTTCAGATGCTGTCATCCCCCATGGCATCAACACCCTCTCCCAAATGAGACAAGGGGATAATATGAAAAGCCTCCTTTAATGGAGTATAATTTACTCCAAATCCA
>CAZMFK010000061.1:0-8049 GCA_964565545.1 uncultured Caldisericota bacterium
ACAAAACCATATCCACAGTGGGAGTACCGCCTCCCATATAAAGATGGGTAAAGGCAAAACCATGCTCAGCATAAAACTTTAGCTCTTTTTTCAATGCATTAAAATAAGCCCGGGCAAGGGACTCTTCGTAGACCACCCGGTTAAAAGAGCAATAAGGGCAAAGCTGACGACAAAAAGGAATATGGACATAGAATGAACGGATAGAGCTTGTTCCTCCGGTAGGATCCAGGTATGAAGGTTTAAAGCCCGGTTGCAAATCAAGAAACTTGCGCCCTTCGCGTTGTATCAGTCGTTCAATATGCTTTAAAAAAAAACGATCCATGCCTTTCATTAGCTCTCGAAACCTACCCTCTGCTTTCGTATCTTAATCATATCTTAATACTTCAAACTATCCAACTTACCTTAAGTATTTTACAATATTTAATAGGATATAGGAGAGCAAATATGAGACAGAGGGACGGGGGTTGTGACTCATCCATGCAAGACCATATCAAAGAGAAACTTAACCAAAATGCTCTTACGTGGTCATCAAACCAAAGTTATCCTATTGGATGAATGGAGAAAAAATGAAAAAAATAGCAGTATTTTCAGATATTCATGGCAATATAGAAGCTCTGGACGCTGTCCTAAAAGACATTGAAAGCTATAAAGTGGACCAAATGGTCTGCCTGGGTGATCTAGTGGGATATCTCCCTTTCCCCAACGAAGTATGTGAAACTATCCAAAGTCTTGATATCCCCGTGATCATGGGCAACTATGACCAGGGCGTAGGCTTTGAGCTAGATGACTGTGGCTGTGCTTATCCCAGTGAAGAAGAACGAAAAATGGGAGATATCTCTCTGCGATGGACACAATCACAGATTTCACCCAGAAATAAACTTTACTTGAGATCCTTGCTTTCCCAACATTCAATGGAAATCGATGGCAAAAACCTTCTCTTTGTCCATGGAAGCCCTCGCAAAATCAATGAATATCTCTTTGAAGATCGAGCTGAGAGTAGTATATTGCGTATGTTTCCTGAAGGTTTTCCCGAGCTTGTAGCTTGCGGACATACCCACAAACCTTATATCAGAAAGGTTGGATCCATGACCCTGCTAAACGATGGCAGTGTTGGTCGCCCCAAAGACGGTATCCCGGGTTTTAGCTGGGCATTGATTGAGCTAAATGAAGCAGATATCCAATGTTCCATTCGCCGCGTATTATGCGAACTCCCGTTGCTAAAACAACACTTTCCAACCACAAGCCTTCCTCTGGCATTCATGCTATGAGACAGAGGGACGGGGGTATTGTCTCATTAGCGATACAGTAATCGCAAGCCTGGAATGGTTCAGAAAATCCCCATGTTTCCAAAGCAGAAAGGTCATTGTTACCACAAACGAAGAATTCTTACTTCTTGTTTTTCAGCATTCCAAATAACCTTTGCTCCAAGGTTTTCAGATATAATTCTAATAGGCACCATAAGTCGATTATTGCGAATAATAACAGGAGGAAAATCCTGAATCTTTATTCCATTCTTCTTCATTACCTGATTAAACAAATCAATTATGATAGTCTCTTTGTTTAAGACATAAATTACTTCTTTGGTTTTTCCATTTTTTGGATCCGTATTAAAGTCAACAAATGCTCCAAAGGCCTCACCAATAAATCGAAATGGGGCATAAGTTCTTCCATTTTCAATAAACGGAGGACTATCTAAAACATATTGCTGTTTATTGATTTGGGCTTCTTTGTTGCTAATTCTCATTAATATCTCAATCTCTGGTGTGCCCTCTATCCACTGGTATACATAAACCCATTGAAAATCTCCCCCTGCCTGGATTACATTGAACCGTATCTGTAATTTTTTATTTCTTTGCGAATTGTAATCTCCTAATGTTGGAAAAACTAAATCATCAGACACAACTTTTTCTACCCCTTTTTTATCACCGCTACCAGGGCTTAGTGAAGATCGAGCAACAACCACTGATCCTGCATCACAACAATCCGACCCATATGGTTGAAAACGAATCATTAGTGTTGATGACAATACTTTTGATATACCCCACTCTTTTATTAACCCTTTTATACTATATTTCCAATATATTCCTGGAATCAAATGAATTGGGGGTGGTGTAAATGACCAGTGCATTATTGCTTGATTATCCTTGTCTTCAAGAATTAAGTCAAATTCTGTTCCGTCGCCTTTTTTTTCAACTTGATATGGCACATTGGCCTGGACATTATGTTCAGTATAAAAATCTATCTTCTTCCAGTAACCTCTGCCAGAGGCAAAGGTTGTAGGTTTTACTTGGAAAAAAGATAGGATAACAAAAAAGCAAAACAAAAAAACAACTTGTTTTCTTTTGAATATGATGATCACTGCTTTCTTCTCCTTTCAGAATGATAAATCAATGCATCCTCCCCAAAAAGAATCTTTCTTTTAAAATTTGTTTTGCGATCATTTATTATAAGATTGCGGCAGCATAGATAATTAGGTTCTACTTTAATATCCCATTTTCTAAGGTTAAAAAGCGATCATATTTCTGGCCTTGATAACTCCCATGGGTTGTAATAATCATTGAAGCTTGTTTTTCTTTAACGTATGTTTCAAGATATGATATTAGATATTGAGCTGTTTCGTCGTCAACATTCCCTGTTGGCTCATCTGCAAGTATCAATAAAGGATGATGGATAAGAGCTCTTGCCAAAGCCACTCTTTGTTGTTGGCCAATACTCAACTCTGAAGGTAGATTGTTCGAACAATTTACAAGATCCATATAATTCATCAATTGATGAACTCGATTTTTTCTTTCATCAGTTGATAAAGGACCATGTGCTAATGCAGAAGCAATGTTTTCTTCTGCTGTCCAAGAGGAAATGAGATTAAAGTTTTGAAAAATCAACCCTATCTTGTTTCTTCGTAAATATGCAATCTCATTTGAAGATAATTCCTGGTATGACGTATTATCATAAATCACTTCACCAGAATCAGGAACATCAATCCCTGCCATCAGCCAAAGCAAAGTCGATTTTCCTTGGCCACTTCGACCTTTAATAAGACCAATTTCTCCAGGAAAGATTTCAAAATCAACTCCTTTTAGTACATGAAGTGTTTTTTTCCTAAGCTGAAAACTTTTGGTAACTTTTCTGCAAATTAGCCTTGGTTTCATAATTTTACCTCAATACTTTCGTAAAATGTTAGCAGGTGAACATTGTGCAATAGGCAAAAATCCAACTAACAAAGAAACAGCTCCTCCAGTTAAAGGAAGGGCCAAACCATACCAGAGAATCTTTGAAAATAACATCTGTTCCAGTTCATAAAGTGGTCCCCACCATCCCAGAATAATGAGAAAAAGTATAGCAACCATACTTCCCAACATTGAAAAAATCAATGACTCTAAAGCAATCTGTTTAAATAATATTTTGTTGGTCCAACCCATAGCTTTTAAAACTCCAAAATCTTTCATACGGTTGTATACTGAACTCACTTGTAATTTGATAGCAATACCAAACATAATTATCAGGGTTAAAACAAAAAGGAGAAATGCATTTTGCCTGTTAATTCCCATTGCTTCCATACCTGGTTCAAAACATCCATAAGAGCTTATTATAGCTAAATGGCTCATAATACGAATTAGATCTTCTTTGGCAGCATCATGATAAAATGCTCCTTTGCTTTCAACTAAAACTGCATTTATAGGCTTTTCAACAGGTTCTATCATCATGACCAAAGACTGTAACTCAATGATGTCCATATAAATGTTAGCTTTCCCAGGTCGTAGCGGTGGATTCACTATTCCTTTTACTTCAAACAATGTACCTGAAAGATTTAACTGATCGCCCACATGTATCCCTTGAGTAAAAGCAAAATCCTTTTCAACCATTATCTTTTTCTTATCTCCAGGATGCAAAAATGCTCCTTCTACAATTTGAGAAGGGCTTGCCATGGTTGCAGAAAACGCTTTGGGGCGATCTAGCTCAAATCCACCAATAAACCATGTTTCCTTTTCAGGATTGGGCCTTATTCGATAGAGAAGATAAGCTGAAGCATCGGCAATATTAGGTGAAAGCCGAATTTCTTCAACAATACTTTCAGAAACTAACAAAGTTGGAGCATTATTCATGAAAAATCCTTCATCTTCAGGATTAAGAACAAGATCACAACATCCTTGAATTCCTGCACTTGGTATATATACCACTGAATGAGCTCCAATGTCCCATAAAGTTGTTTCTACATCTTTGCTTAACTTGAGAGTTGAAACAGAAATTAAAACAGTAATGGTAACCACCAAGCTGTAAGCCAAAATAACTACCATGGATCGATATTTATTCCTTAAAATCTCCATCCATGCATATTTTATATTTTCCAACATTGACTCAACCTCTCTAAATTCTTCGTAATAATTCTGCAGGGCGAATTCGTAGGATAACATACAGGCAAATCAATCCAGCCAAAAATCCACTCATAAAAATGGTAAAAAAGCCAACGAGAATGGTTTGCCATTGAAATATATAGTTCCAGTTTAGGTTGAAAAAACTAATAATAAATGAGGGAATCAACATTATCTGGAGAAAAAGAAACATAATTCCGAAAAACCCTCCCACAAATGCTAAAATCATGATTTCAATAAATGTTTGTATAATGATGTTTTTATCTGACCAACCAATAACTTTTAAAATACTTATGATTTTCTTTCTTTCTATGACAGACAGATATTGTAAGACAAAAATCATCGCCAATAAACTTAGAATAATTAAAATATAAACCAGTTGGTTCCCTTCTCGAGCTGTTAATATTGCTTTACCTGCAGGATTATAACAACCAAAACCAATAGTACTGCTGTTAACTCCTAATATTGCTTTAGTATCAACAATAGCTTGCTGATTGTCTAAAGATGAAGATCCATCAACTAACACAACATTTACTTTTCCATCCAAGGGTTCTTTGATTCGAGTATTGATTATCATAGAAGCATTTTCAAGAGTCATATATACGTCAGCTTTTGCGGGACGAGTTCCTGGTGTTAGTATGCCCACAACATCAAAATTGGTCTGATCAAGTTTTAATCGATCACCAACCTGCAAATTTTCAGATCGAGCAAAGGTTTCTTCTAATAAAACTTTATTATTATCAGATGCATGAAGCAATCGTCCAGAAACAATATCAGAAGAAGAGCAAGCAGACAAGAGAACAGCTTCATTTGCTTCAGGATTCAGGCCTCCGATAACAATAACTCTTTTGTTCTGAGCACGGAAAAGATAGCGAAAACTTAAATATGGAGAAGCGTCAGCTACATTTCGGGAAGACTTAATATTTTCAATCAATGAAACATCAAACAAAAGGGTTGCATTGTTGTGTAAATAGAAACCTTCATCTAATGGGTTTAAAACTGTATTAGAGTTTTTATTTTCGCTTGAAAGGATAAAACTAGCAAATTGTGCTCCTGTAGTTTCTAATGAAGTTTCTACTTGATCTTTGGTGGCATTGCTTAAACTAATTATGAGTAAGAAAAAAATAAATAACAAAAAATAACTAGTGATTTTCCAGAAGCTTTTCGCTTTTTGACTCCGAATTTCTTTCCATGCATAATAAAAATTGTCACGCATACTCGAACTTCCTTCTTTAATACGTATTGTTAACAAATGCTTTTTCTTTAGTATAACTAATAAATATTGATTTTTGTTTATTATCTTTAATACAATAAAAGCAATACAACAATCGCTAACACAAAGCCCCACAGTTCCTGAGTAGATAAACGCTCCTTAAATATCCAGTGCGTTACAGACTGGATCACCAGTAAAGTGCCTGTGCTAAATATTGGAAAAGTGATCGAAGCTGGCAAAGTGGTCAATGCCAGGATAAGGAAAAAGGAAGAAAAGATATTGGGCACCCCAATCAACAGGCCCCATCGCCAATCAACCCATCGCCAAGGTTTTTTTTGAAGTAGCTGTGTGATAGCACTGAAGATCAGGGCTGAAAAGAAAACCCACCACAAAAACCATTCCTTTAACGCAAGGGGATAATATTGCTGAAAGATTTTGTTGCTAAAATCGGCTATTCCACCCATCAATAAAAGCACCCAGAGCAAGAAGTGGAAATTTTTCCACTCCAGTTTCTTTAAAGACACGCTCATCAGAAGCATCGCTATCAAAGCAAATCCAAGACCTAAATACTGAAAAATATTCAAATTTTCTTTCCAGATGATCAGCGACAAGCTCATCGGTACCAGGGTGCCCATCTTGGCAAAAGCCCCGGCTAATGGAGCTCCTTTACTCCCCACTGAGCGCTGATAAATCATGAAAGTAGCAAAAAAGAGTAGCCCGGTGATCACCCCCAATATCAACACCGGCAAAAGCTCGAATCGATGGTTTACAAAAATGGGTGTTTGTCGGTTTCGGTAAATCAGTAAAATCCCTGCTACCAGGGTAGCCACCATATAATTGCCAATCGTAAGCGTCAATCGCTCCTGTTTTCGCTTTTCACTCAGGCGAAAGGCCAGAGCAATCGAAGCACTACAAAGCACTGCCAAAACCAAATAAATCATGAGACAGAGGGACGGGGGTATTGACTCATTGCTTTAAATCCTTATATATTCAAGCATTAAAGTAAATAGGCTTAAACATTAGATTTAGCGTCAATCTGCTCTATATCTAACCGAAGAACTCCTACCCCATTTACTGCATCAGTTTGATCAAGCATACGAGCACTAATGGTCTCATTTTCACCTTCCAAATGCTGAAACATCACCTTAAAGGCTTGTATCTTCTCCTTAAGATCTACTACCTTGAAGATTTTGCCCCAAAGGACCAATGAGCGATAGTTTTGCGTGCAATCATCCACCACGTACCCATGATCTTCTATCACAGTTGCGCAAACCTGGGGATTGCTTAAAAGATAATCCATTTTTAACCCCTTCTCAGCACAGTGGAAATAGATTGCATGCCGCTGAGTATCGTAGCCATAACTCAAACATACCACATAGGGCTGGTTTTCCTTGCAAAGCCCCAGCACCATATACTTACCCCTTTTAAGAATCTCCATCTTGATGCTTTCATCTGTGATCTCTCGCTCCTGTTTGCCCATATGAAACTTGCTCATCAATTTCCTCCAGCGCTTAATTTATATAATTGTGCTATGAGACAGAGGGACGGGGGTTTTGTCTCATTAACCTGAATCCCTTTAAGCCCTATTGATGGTATTTCTACCAATACCAGTGACTCGTTCCATCTGTCGAACTGAAAGTTGATATTTGGCTTTTAACTGCTTCAAATAATCATTTCGAACGGTTTTGTTCACATATTGCAAATCGGAGGCTTTTTTAAGGTTGCAAAGCTTAGCAATAATGCTTTCAACTTCATGGTCTGAAAGAAGTTGCTTCGTATCTATTTCCAAACAATGGTCGTCGTTAACAAATCGATGAAAACCAATAAATGCTTTCTTTGCTTTTTTGGGATCAGCGTGAAACATAGCCAAAGGCACTTCACGGTCAGTAAATCCTTTTCCCGACAAATAACCCGGATAGCTACTCCAGGGGTAAGTAACAATCTTCTTTGTCAATCCTGCTTTTAAAGGGTTTTGATGAATATAGCGTAAAACAGTCAGAAAATAGGATTCATCTTCTACTGCCTCGCTTTTATACCGATCTTGAAACAAATAGCCTATGCGATTGTATTTCCGGTTGTACCAAAAAACATAGCTACTGCCGATTCGTCGCATCAACAAGCCCAAAGGGATAGATCCTTCTTTTATCAATAAATGGACATGATTTCTCATAAAACAATACGCATAAAGATAATAACCATTATCTTTCTTCAATTCATTAAGAACTAGAAGATATCGCTCAACATCTTCAGTATCAAGAAAAATATCCTGTCTGTTTATTCCGCGAACAATCACATGATAGATCCCGCTATTACTCAGTTTTCTTGCCACTCTAGGCAAATCATCACCTCAAAAAGCACATGAATAAGATAATCAATATGATTTTATCAGGTAGAGAAAAATGAGTCAATACCCCCGTCCTCTATGAAAAGCCTCCTGTCAAGTATGTAGGTATTGTTTTTTGCTTC